>NZ_JBWKYD010000002.1:0-139263 GCF_059423585.1 Janthinobacterium sp. GW460-12-1-14-LB5
ATATGATTTACCTGGCCATGGGTTCGTTGCTGCTGCGTCGACTAAATTTCCGCTAAGTTTTTAAACCGTCACTTAGCGCTTGATGCTCTGGCGGTCGTAATCGCGCGCCATCTCCCGCGATGCCGTAGCGCGACTACTGGCAGACAGTGCCCCTGTTTTATTCCGCTTGGCCCAGGCTGGCCAGACGTGCCAGGGTCTCTTGTGCATTCATGCTCCTGGCCAGCGTGACGGCACTCATGCCGCGGCTGTCCACGGCATCGATGCGGGCGCCGTGCTGCAGCAGCAGGTCGAGGATGGCCAGGCGGTTGAACATGGCTGCCATCATCAACGGGGTCTTGCCGTCCGGGCTGGCGCCGTCCACGCTGGCGCCGTGCTGGAGCAGCAGTTCGGCGAGCTCCAGGTAGCCCTTGTAGGCCACGCCGGCCAGCGGCGTCTGGCCCTGGTCGTTGGGCACGTTGGCGTCGGCGCCCGCTGCGAGCAGCAGGCGCGATGTTTCCAGGTGGCCATGGTAGCTGGCCAGCATGATCAGGCTGTCGCCTTTTTCGTTGCGGAAGTTGACCGGCACGCCCTGGGCTACCATGGCGCCCAGTTGCTGCGTATCGCCTTCGCGCACCAGGGCAAACAGGCCCTGGATGAATTCCAAGGTTTCGGCATCCATCGTTGCCGGGCGTTTGCGCGCATCGTCGTTCATCGTGTTCTTTCCGCCAAGGTGGTTAATTAATGCCTGCAGTCTACTATGTGGCCGGCGCCAGCGCCTTTTGCCGCGCAGCCAGCGCCGCGCCGATGAAGAGGGCGATGGCCGAGGCGATCAAGCCCCGTTCCAGGCCGGCCGGGCCATCGGCGATCCAGCCGACGACGATGGGGCCGACGATCTGGCCCAGCGCGAACACGGTCGTGTAGGCGGTGATGCCGGCCGTCCAGGATTGCTGCGGCAGGTTATGCCGCACCAGGGCCGTGGTCGACGCCACCACCGACAGGAACACGGCGCCGAAGACCAGGCCGGAGAGGAACACGACGGGCACAAAGCTTGTCAGCGCGGGCAGGATGGTCACCGCGCCCAGCACGCCATTCAATATCGCCAGCGATTCGCCGCCCTTGTAGCGGTCCAGCATGCGCGCCCAGATGCGTGACGACGCCACCACCGCCAACCCCAATACGGTGTAGAAGACAGTGATCAAGGTGGCGCTCATGCCTTGCTGCTTGAGCAGGGCGATGACGAAGGTCATGTAGCCGATGTAGCCGACGCCAAACATGAAATAGCCGGCCAGGCTGGGGGAAAAGTCGCGCCAGGCGAAACGCCGCGGCGTGTCGAGGGCGCGCGGCGCTTCGCCGATCGCCTTCGCCGGCAGGGCCATGATGGCGGTGGCGGCCAGGCAGGCCGTGCCCAGTGCCAGCCAGGGCCATTGCCAGGCATGCGCGGCGCCGTGCGCCTGGGCGGACGTCAATGTGGCCGGCACCAGCAGGGCCGACAGGGTGATGCCGAAGCCCGTGCCGCCATAGTACAAGCCGATATACAGGCCGGCGCGCCGGCTGTGCATGGAGCCGAGGCGCGCCGCCAGCACGCCGCCGGCGATGAAGATGAAGGCGCTGGCCACGCCCGCGCACACGCGCTGCAGGAACAGGGCAGCCGTATCGCTGACCAGGCCCGACAGCAGCATGAAGACGCTGGCCAGCACGCAGCCGGTCATCAGCAAGCGCCACACGCCCAGGCGGCGCATCAGGGCCGGCGTGGCCAGGGCGCCGAGAAAGTAACCGAGCGCATTGAAGGTATTCATGGCCCCGGCCAGCAGGTAGGACCAGCCCAGGTCGGCGCGCATGGGCGGCAGCAGCAAGCCATAGG
The DNA here is from genome assembly GCF_059423585.1 of Janthinobacterium sp. GW460-12-1-14-LB5. Classification (NCBI taxonomy): domain Bacteria; kingdom Pseudomonadati; phylum Pseudomonadota; class Betaproteobacteria; order Burkholderiales; family Oxalobacteraceae; genus Janthinobacterium; species Janthinobacterium sp. GW460-12-1-14-LB5. Next base: position 1,841 of record NZ_JBWKYD010000002.1, read on the forward strand.
AAAAGCGCGACAGGCCCAGGGCAATGGCGGCGCCCAGCGAGAGCGCCAGCGCCGTGGCCAGCGGATAGGCCGGGGAATGATCGTGTGTCGGCATGGCCTGGTGACCCGTCTATGTGAGAGCGTGGAGTTGGCGCCGGGTGGGGCAGGCCGGCGGGCAAGGTCTGTGGCGGCAGTGGCGTACGGCGCTGCCTGCACGCTTTTTTTACTGCTAAGTTAATGAATCGGCTCCGGGAAGTCAAGCAGGCGCGCGCCTGACGTGGCTGGCAACAATGCAATCCTTGCCATCGTTACTTTTGGAGAGAATTATAAGACATACAATGCCATATAATTGCATTTAGGAAAGTAACTTGCTTATAATCAATTTTGTGAGTTGCTCCTGATCCTATATATCATAAGGGCACTATGAACAAGAATAAACCCGGCGCGTTGTTGATTGCAGCGCTGATTGGCGCGGCCCTGGCTGGCTGCGCTTCCGAATCGTCGCAAGCTTTGGCTGTCCCCACGGTTGCCAGCGCAGCCCGTCCCTACGTTGGTCCTCGTACCCTGATCGCTGTCGGCAAATTCGACAACCGCTCGAACTTCATGCGCGGCATCTTTTCCGATGGCGTCGACCGCCTGGGCAGCCAGTCGAAAACGATCCTGATTGCGCATCTGCAGACGTCCAACCGTTTCAACGTGCTCGACCGCGACAACATGGCGGAACTCAAGCAGGAAGCCGATTTCAAGAAGCAGGGCCAGAATATCAAGGGCGCCGATTTCGTCGTCACGGGCGACGTGACCGAATTCGGCCGCAAGGAAGTTGGCGACAAGCAATTGTTCGGCATCATGGGCCGCGGCAAGACGCAAGTGGCGTATGCCAAAGTCACCTTGAACATTGTCAATATCGCCACCTCGGAAGTCGTGTACTCGGCTGGTGGTGCCGGCGAATACAGCTTGTCGAACCGTGAAGTGCTGGGTTTTGGCGGCACCGCCAGCTATGACGCCACCCTGAACGGCAAAGTCCTGGACCTGGCCATGCGCGAAGCCGTCGAGCGCCTGGTGGCTGGCGTCGAAGCGGGCGCATTGCGCAGACAATAAGGCATCCCATGAAAACAATGATGAACAAGGGCGCAGCCCTGCTGGCGCTGCTCGCCTGTGCCGCCCTGACCGGTTGCGCCACGCAATCGAAGACCCTGTATCAATGGGAAGGCTACCAGCCGCAAGTGTACGAATACCTGAAGGGTGAAAGCCCCGAGCAGCAGATCGCCGCCATGGAAAAAGACTTGCAAATGATCGCTGCCAAGGGCAATCACGCGCCGCCGGGCTACCACGCCCACCTGGGCATGCTGTACTCGATCGCGGGCAAGCCGGAGCAGGTCGCCGCGCAGTTCGAGGACGAGAAGAAGCTGTTCCCGGAATCGGCGCCGTACATGGACTTCCTGCTGGGTAAAATGAAAAAAGGCGAAAAATTATGATGTCGCGCATGTTGAAAATGGCCCTGTGCCTGGGTCCCGCCATCTTCATGGTCGGTTGCGCCACCAAGCAGGCGGCATACGATTACACCGCCTTCAAGGCGGCCAAGCCCCGTTCCATCGTGGTCTTGCCGCCGTTGAACAACTCGCCCGAAGTCAATGCCGCCAACAGCGTCTACGCGCAAGTGACCTATCCGCTGGCCGAAGCGGGCTACTACGTGCTGCCGGTGGCCGTGGTCGGTGAAACCTTCAAGCAGAACGGCTTGACGAACGCCGCCGATATCCACGGCGTCGATGCCAAGAAGCTCAACGAGATTTTCGGCGCCGATGCGGGCCTGTACGTGACGATCTCCAAGTACGGCACGACCTACGCCGTGATCGACAGCGTGACGGTGGTGTCGGTCGATGCCAAGCTGGTCGACCTGAAGACGGGCGCCTTGCTGTGGCAGGGCGCGGCCAGTGCATCGAGCAATGAAGGCAATAACAGCGGTGGCGGCGGCCTGGTCGGTATGCTGGTGACGGCGGCGGTCAAGCAGATCATCAACACCAGCACCGACGCCAGCCATCCGCTGGCTGGCACGGCGAATGCGCGCATGCTGTCGGCCGGCGTGCCGAACGGCTTGCTGTACGGCCCTCGTTCGGAACGCTATCTGGCGCAGTAATCGTTCGGTAATACCCCGCACAGGCCCTGCATCAGGCAGGGCCCGTGGCGCTTCGGTTTCCCTTCAGTTGAAGCGTCCGGGCCGCCATGCTCAGACCTCGACGGCCACGGTGCCGCCCTTGGCGATCAGCCGCTCGAAACTTTGCCGGCGACGCTGGCAGATTTCGGTATGGCTGACGGATGGCGCGCATTTCATCGCGTTCGCCGGCGGCTGTCGAGCGTGGCGCTTCACTGCGTGGTCGTGGCCGGCACCGTGGATGCGCCGGCCGGCGAGGCATGGCAAGATGGGGCGCGGACGACAGGGCCATCGAGGCCGGGTTTGACCTGGTCATGCGGCCGTACTGGCGCACAATATGGCTAAAAATGCAACATTGTCAGGCTCAGCTTGCTTGTATCGCGGGCCTGCGCCGGCGCCAGAACGGCGCCGACGGCCAGCGCGTTTCCTGGCCGTAGCAGTACGCCAGGTGGCGCTCGTACGCCGCGCCGATGGCCGACAATTCGCCATGGTAGTGTTGATAAGCTTGCGGCTCTCCCTGCAGTGTGCGGTCGGCGGTCTCGGCAGCGGCCAGGCCCGTGTACAGGGCGTTGAAGATGCCTTGGGACGACAATGGATCGAAGCTCAGGGCGGCGTCGCCGACGGCGAACCAGCCTGGGCCGGCGCCGGCGTCCAGGGTGGCCGTATGGGCGGGCGTGGCCAGGGTTTGTGTAGCGGCCATGTAGCCTTGCTGTTCCAGTAATTCCCGCGTGGCCGGCAGACGCCGCGCCGCCGCTTCCAGCCAGTCGGCATCGCGCAAGGCGTTGCTGTCAAGTAAATCCGCATCCGTGTGCAGGGCCAGCACGCGGCGCTGGCCGGGCAGGGGCGCGCTGTACCACCAGCCGTATTCGCAAGCCTCGATGTGGGCAACGCCCCGCGCCGAGGGCGTGCGCTCATGTCCGTATTGCCACACTGAAACTAACCGGTCGCTGCGCTGGCGCCGCGCCCCGATGCCGCGGGCCAGCCGGGCGCTGCGTCCCGTGGCGTCGATGACGATGCGCGCCGCCGCGTCGCAGGGGCCGCGCGGCGTTTCCAGCCGTACTCTCCAGCCGCCATCGTCAGGCGTGATGCCGGCGACCTTGGCCGAGGCCAGCAGGGCGGCGCCGCGCCGGCGCGCCTCGTCGCGCAGCCACAGGTCGAAGGTGCCGCGCGCCAGGTGCCAGCCGTGCCCGTCGGGATCACTGAGAAAATGGTGTTCCGTCCAGGCGCCGTTCCACCAGGCGCGGTTGCCGTGGTAGGGCGCATGGCCCTGCCGCAGGAAGGCGTCAAGCAAGCCCATGTCCCGTAGCAGGCGCGCGGCGGCCGGCGGCAGCGATTCGCCGATGCGCGCCAGCGGCGCGGCCAGCCGGTCCACCAGCAAGACCCGGTGCCGCCCCGCCAGGTTCAGGGCGGCCGTGGCGCCGGCCGGACCGGCGCCGACGATCAGCACGTCGGCCTGCAGCACGGTCACAAGCGGTGCCGTTGCAGATGGCGCGCTTTTTCCGTGCCTTCCAGGTCGACGTCGACGAACTCGTCCGGTATGGAGGCTGCCGCGCGCAGCTGGTGCCTGCCGGTTATCGGCTGCGGCAGGTTTTCCACTTGCAGGAAGGCAGGGAAGTCGGTCATATCCGTGGGGCCGGGGCGCACCTCGACCACGCCCACTTGCGCCAGGTCGGCGATCATGTTGTTGATCTGCTCTTCATAGCTGATGTTGCCCAGCGGACGTATCCACGCGGCACGCCGGGCGAAGGCGGCCAGGCGGTCGTCGATGGGCACTTCGCGGTTCATCACCGTGTCGTAGGCAAGCTTGCTCATCACCTGGTTCGGCACGCGCGCGGGCCAGAACGTGGGCACGTAGGGATCGTAGTCGGACTGGTAGCCGGAGCGGCAGCTGGCCGTGTCCGTCTGCCATGGCACTGCCATCCAGCGCGTCACGCCGCCGGCGATCTGCGCCGAGCAGGGGCCGCCGATATTGTCCGGCGTCAAGACGGCGCCGTAATCGGGCTCGACCCAGCCGGGCGGCCGGTGCGCCAGGCGGTAGGGCGCGCTGTACATGCTGGCCTGGCGCATGGGCCAGGTCATTTCGCAGCCGGGGTGGAAGGCGTCGGCCAGGCAGAATTCCATGGCCGCGCGCAGCAGGGTGTCCGGTTGCAGGGCCACGTCCACGTCGGCCAGGCTTTGCGGCGGCACCTTGCCGGGCGCATAGTCGTCCGTGAATTCGCCGGCGGCCCATTGCTTGAGGAAACGCAATTGCAGATTGCTCAGCGCGCAGTTCTGGCGCGGCGTGTCTGCCGGCGGGATGGCCATCGCGTCGCCATACAGCCACGGCCACGGCGATGGCGCCCAGGCGTCGCGCTCGAACTGGCGGAACTGGTTATAGATGACGTTGCGCCACTCCTTGCGGTTTTCGGACGGGCTGGCCAGGCGCGCCATCCATTCGTCGCGGCTGAACGGCGTGCTGCCATCCCAGCCGAAGGCGGCCGCGAAGCCGGCGTTGACCCATTGCAAGTTGGACAGGCGTTCGAAAATAGGGCGGATATCGTCCTGGAACGAGGGAACGGCAGGCGCGGTAATTTTGCCTTCGGCAACAAACAAGTCGCGCATCAAGTCCCACATGGTGCGCACCGACTTTTGCTGCGGCGCGTAGTCGGGCGGCGCGACGACCACCCAGGCCATGTCGACGGGCAAGGCCTGGCCCTGGTAGTGCACGGTGGCGCAGACGGGGCCGTCGGCCGTGTCGTCGTACCAGCCTTCGTTGTTGGCAAAGGTGATGGCGCGCGCGCCATTCCACGAAGCGGACTTGCCACGGCCGCCCAGCACGATCAGCCGGCCCATGGCGTCCGTGCGCAATTCGCCCAGGTAGACGGGCGTGCCCAGGAAGCTGCCGCTGTCGAAGGCCACGGCCGGCTGTTCGCTGCCGCTGATCTTGCGCTCGCCCGGCGTGATGGACAGTTGCGCGCGGTCGGTGACGGCCATGTTGCGCAGGAACGAGGGCTGGGTGACGTGCGCCTCGGGAATATCGAGCGCGATCTGGAACTGGTACCACGCCGCCTTGGTATTGGCCAGGGTGACGGACCATTCGATGTCGGCATTGCCGGCGTTCAATTCGGCCACCGCCACGCCAGCGGCATTCAGGCCGTAGATGCGAAAGCCGGCCGCCTGGCGTTTGATGGCCCCGGACGCATCGCGGTAATACCCGGCCGGCCGCGCCGCCGGTTCCGGCACCTCCGGTCCCAGAAAATACTCGCTGGGGCTGTTGCCCACGCGGGCAATGCCGATGGGGGGGTAAATCGCCGCCTTGACGATGACGGTATCTTGAGTGGAACTGGACATGGCATGCCTTTCCAGGTGCATGGAGGGAAGGAAAATATACCGCATAAAAAACGCGCCAAATGCGCACATAGTCACGCTAGCGTGAATTCATGCCGGGCAGGGCTCAGCAATCCAGTTGCTGCACAGATTGACTTGTTGCCGGCATGTCGGTATCTTGGGCTGGCATTGCCTGTTTTTTAATATATAAAATAATATATTAATCCGCTCTTTTCTATGCAACCTTCAAGGAATGATATGAAAATCAAGGCTATTTTCTGTGTTGGCGCGGTATCCCTGCTGGCCTTTCTGCCGGTATCGCAAGCGGCCCAGCCTGGCGAGGCGCTCGCTGCGGCGGTACCGCTTGCGAAAGGCGTGGCGCTGTATCCGCAAGAAGGCAATATTCCACCGTTCCGCGGGTATGGCAAGTAAGGCAAGTGCAGCAGCGCATGCGGCGCGGCGCCGGTCAAGGTAAGATGGCGGCTTTTTCAAGACCTTGAGAGGCCCGGGTGCGCGTGTTGCTGGTGGAAGACGATCCGATGATCGGGGAAAGCCTGGTCGAGGGCTTGCGCGGCGAGTGCTATGCCGTGGACTGGGTGCGCGATGGCCACGATGCGGAGCTGGCGCTGGCCGGCTTCGCCTACGATTTGATGCTGCTGGACCTGGGCTTGCCCGGCAAGCAGGGCATGGACGTGCTGCGCGCCATGCGCGCGCGGGGCGCCGAGCTGCCCGTGCTGATCATCACGGCGCGCGACGGCACGCCGGCCCGCGTGGAAGGGCTCGACAGCGGCGCCGACGATTACCTGGTCAAACCGTTCGACCTCGACGAGCTGCTGGCGCGCATCCGCGCGCTGCTGCGGCGCCGGGTCAGCCGTTCGCGCTCCGTCATCGAGCATGGCGCGCTGATCCTGGACCTGGCCAGCCACGACGTCACGTTCGAGGGAGAGCTGATCAAGCTGCCGCCGCGCGAGTTTTCCGTGTTGCGCGCCTTGCTCGACCATCCGGGCAAGGTGGTGTCGAAGCGGCAACTGAGCGAAAAGCTGTACGGCTGGGATAGCGAAGTGGAAAGCAATACCGTCGACGTGTATGTATATCAGCTGCGCAAGAAGTTCGGCGCGGACGCCATCCAGACCGTGCGCGGCGTGGGCTACAAGATGCGGACGGCGCCATGCTGACGATCCGCCGCCAATTGCTGCTCGGTTTGCTGGCCGCCACCTTGCTGTGCGTGCTCGGTGCCGGCATTTCGCTATTCCGCTCGCTGCTGGAAGAAACCAATGAGCTGGCCGACTTGCAGCTGCGCCAGCTGGCCGTGGCCTTGCCCGACGAATTCGAGCCGCAGACGGGCCTGGCCGCCGCGCAAGAGCCGGAAGAAGCGTTCGTGCTGCAGGCGTGGGACGAAGAGGGGCAGCCCTTGCCAGTCTTGCCGGGTGAACAACAACTGCCGCGCTATGCGCTGGCCGGCTTTGCGGACGTTACCGTGCACGGCGAGGATTGGCGCCTGTACGGCGAGACGCGGCGCGGCCGCTACGTGCAGGTGGCGCAGGCGCAGGCCGTGCGCGACCAGCTGGCCTGGCAGATGACCATGCGCGCCGGCGCGCCGCTGCTGGTGTTCGCGCTGATCCTGGGGGGGCTGATCGTCGTCGTGGTGGCGCGCGCGCTGGCGCCGCTGCACCGGCTGGCCGAATCCGTCGCGGGCCGGTCGCCCGATGCCCTGACGCCGCTGGCGGCCGACGATATGCCGCCCGAACTGCGGCCCGTGGCGCTGGCGCTCAATAGCCTGATGGGGCAGTTCGAGGCGGCGCTGGCGGCGCAGCGCACCTTTGTTGCCGATGCGGCGCATGAATTGCGTTCGCCGCTGACGGCGCTGAAACTGCAGCTGCAGGTGGCCGAACGGGCCGTCAGCGAAGACGAGCGCCGCGTGGCGCTGGCCAAGCTGCATGACCGGCTGGACCGCAGCACGCACCTTGTGCGCCAGTTGCTCAGCCTGGCGCGCCATGAAACGGCGTTGACTTCCAGCCAGCTGCACACGGTGGATCTGGGACAGTTGCTGGAAGCGGCCGTGGCCGACCACAGCGCGCTGGCCGACAGCCGCGCGATCGACCTGGGCGTGGTGGAAACGCTGCCGGCCCCGGTGCTGGTGCAGGCCGATCCCGACGGCTTGCAAGTGTTGCTGAATAACCTGATCGACAACGCCTTGCGCTACACGCAGCAGGGCGGCAGGGTCGACTTGCAGGCGGCGCTGGAAGAGGGCAGGCCCCTGCTGCGCGTGTCCGACAACGGCCCCGGCGTGCCAAGCCAGCACCATGCACGGCTGTTCGACCGTTTCTTCCGCCCCGACGGCAACGACGCCTGGGGCTGCGGCCTGGGCCTGTCCATCGTGCGCCATATCGCCGAGCACCACCAGGCGGACATTGCGCTGGCCGAAGGCGAGGCGGGGCGGGGCTTGCAGGTGACGGTGCGCTTCCCGCAGGCGGCCTGAGCGAAAAAAAAGCGGATGCCGGCGAGGGCATCCGCTTTTCAGTCGCTGGCGCTTGAGGTGCTTAGGCCAGCTCGGTGATGAACTGCTCGCGCGCAGGGCGCACTTTTTTCAGGTCCACCAGCCAGTCGCCTGCGTCGGCGCGGTAGCCCAGCGGCAGCATGACGACGGAACGCAGGCCTTTTTCGCGCAAGCCCAGGATTTCATCGACCTTGGCCGGGTCAAAACCCTCCATCGGCGTCGAATCGACTTTTTCCTGCGCCGCGGCGATCAGGGCCGTGCCCACGCCGATATACGCCTGGCGCGCCGCGTGCTGGTAGTTGGTTTCCGCGTCGCGCTGCGGATACGTGGCCAGGATTTGCTGGCGGTAGGCTTCCCAGCCTTCGTTCTTGAAGCCGCGCACGGTGTTGACCAGGTCAAAGCGGGCGTTGATGCGCTCGGCCGTGTAATTGTCCCAGGCGGCAAACACCAGCAGGTGCGAGGCTTCCGTCACTTGCGACTGGTTCCACGCGTGCGGCTTGATCTGCTCGCGCAGGGCCGGATTCGTCACGACGAACACTTCATACGGGTGCAGTCCGCTGGAGCTGGCCGTCAGGCGCACGGCTTCCAGGATGCGCTCGACCTTGTCTTGCGGCACCGTTTTCGCCGGGTCCATCTTCTTGGTGGCGTAGCGCCATTGCAGTGTTTCGAGCAAATCGGACATGTGAATCCCTTTCAAAGTGAATAGTTCAGATTGGAAATGATAGCGGATTCAGCCATTTCAAGTGCGGCCCCGCAAAGAGAGTTGTATAGATGAGCTGTCTCTTGCCCTTTACAGCCCCACCATGGCCAGCTCCACGTCCGGGTAGCGCGCGCCCTGCACGCTGGTGGGCGCGATGGCGGCGCCGATGGCGGCCAGCTCGGCGCCGCCCAGGGTAAGTTGCGCGGCGGCCACGTTCTCTTCCAGATGCGCCAGGCTGCGGGCGCCGGGAATCGGCACGATGTCGTCGCCTTGCGCCAGCAGCCAGGCCAGGGCCAGCTGGGCCGCCGTGGCGCCGCGCGCCACCGCCAGGCCTTGCAATTCGGCAACCATCTGCCCGTTGGCCGCCATCGCCTGCGGCTGGAAGCGGGGCAGGCTGTGGCGATAGTCATCCGGCGCCAGGCAGGCGCTGGAGGGCAGCTTGCCCGTCAGGAAGCCCCGGCCCAGCGGGCTGTAGGGTACGAAGCCGATGCCCAGTTCCCGGCAGGCGGGCAGCACGTCCGCTTCCACGTCGCGGCTCCACAGCGAGTATTCGGACTGCACGGCCGTAATCGGGTGCACGGCGTGGGCGCGGCGCAGGGTGGCGGCCGACACTTCCGACAGCCCCAGGTGGCGTACCTTGCCGGCCCGCACCAGCTCCGCCATGGTGCCGACGACATCTTCGATGGGCACGGCCGGGTCCACGCGGTGCTGGTACAGCAGGTCGATGCACTCGATGCCGAGCCGGGACAGCGAAGCCTCCACGGCTTGCACGATGTGCTCGGGGCGGCTGTCGACGCCGGCCATGCGTTCCACGCCCTGGCCGTCTGGCAAGATCTTGAAGCCGAACTTGGTGGCCACGCTGACTTTGCCGCGCAGTTCCTTCAGGGCGCGGCCTACTAAGTCCTCGTTGGCGTAGGGGCCGTAGACTTCCGCCGTGTCGATCAGGGTTACGCCCAGTTCCGCTGCCCGGTGCAGCACGCGCAGCGAGGCGGCTTCGTCGGCGCCGCCGTAGGCAAAGCTCATGCCCATGCAGCCCAGGCCGATGGGGGCGACGCGCAAGCCGGAGTGGCCCAGTGTTCTGTGTTCCATTGTCATTTCCTTTCAAAAAAAGATGCAAGGAGTATGGATGAAGCAACAGCATGCGATAAGATGCCTAATCCTGCATGCATTACTGAATTTTGTTCATGAATTTTTTCCTCGACAATGGCTGACCTCAACGAATTGACGGCCTTTGCCGCCGTCGCCCGCCTGCGCAGCTTTCGCCAGGCGGCCCTCGAACGTGGCGTGTCCGCCTCCGCCCTCAGCCACGCATTGCGCGCGCTGGAAGAGCGCCTGGGCGTGCGCCTGCTGAACCGCACCACGCGCAGCGTCACGCCGACCGAGGCGGGGCAGCAGCTATTGGCGCGGCTGGAACCGGCCATGCGCGAGATCGACGATGCCTTGCTGGACTTGAGCGCCTTGCAGGATGTACCCGCAGGCAAGCTGCGCCTGAACGTGCCCCGTCCGGCCGCCCGGCTGCTGCTGGCGCCCATGCTGGCCGGCTTTGTCGCCCGCTATCCGCGCGTGCAGGTGGAAGTGGTCACCGATGACGGCATGATCGATATCGTGCGCGACGGTTTTGACGCGGGCATCCGCTTCGGCGAGCAGGTGGCGGCCGACATGATCGCCGTGCCCGTGGGTGCGCCGCAGCCGTTCGTGGTGGTGGCGTCGCCCGCCTACCTGGCGGCGCATGGCGCGCCAGGCACGCCGCGCGACTTGCTGGCGCACGCCTGCATGGGCCGGCGCTTTCCCAGCGGGCGCCAGTATGCGTGGGAATTCGGGCCGGCGGGCGAGGGCGTCAGCATCGCCGTCGGCGGCCCGCTGGTGTTCGACGACGATGAATTGATGCTGCGCGCGGCCCGCGATGGGGCGGGGCTGGCCTATGTGTACGAGGCCGATGCGCGCGCCGATATCGCGGCGGGCCGGCTGGCGTGCGTGCTGGAAGACTGCCTGCCGCCGCCATCCCGCTACTTCCTGTACTACCCGGGACGGCGCCAGATGCCGCCCGTGCTGCGCGCCTTTGTCGACATGCTGCGCGCCGGCGGTGTTGCCTAGACAGCGGCCGGCGGCGCGCCGTGCTCGACCGGCCACTTGACGGTAAACACGCTGCCGCCCGCCTTGCCGCGCGTGCAGGCCGCGCTGCCGCCGTGCGCGCGCGCGATGGCTTCGACCACGGCCAGGCCCAGGCCGCTGCCCGCGTTCAGGTCGACCCTGGCGCTGTCGCCGCGGCGGAACGCTTCGAACACGTGCGGCGCCAGTTCCTCGGCAATGCCGGGGCCCGCATCCTCGACGCTCAGGTAGTACTGGCCGGCCAGCACGCGGGTGCGCACGCGCAGCAGGCCCGGATGCGCGTAGCGGCGCGCGTTGTCGAGCAGGGCCAGCACGATTTGCCGGATGCGCGCCGCGTCGCAGCAGACGGGATGGTCGGACAGGTGCAATTGCAGCGTAAAACCGGCCGCTTCCATTTCCTGCGCCAGCAGGCGGCCCACTTCCTCGATTTCCAGGGTCAGGTCCGTCCACGCCATGCGCAGCTGCATGTGGCCGCTGTCGGCCAGGCTCAGGGTGCGCAAATCCTCGATCAGGCGGCCCAGGTCTTCGACTTGCGCCAGCAGGCTGGAAAACGGCACTTCCTCGGGCTTGAAGACGCCATCGACGACGCCCTGCAAGGTGCCGCGCAGGATGGTCACGGGCGTGCGCAGTTCGTGCGCGATGGCCGCATTCCACGTTTCGCTTTCCTTGGCGCCCCGCTGCAGGCGCTCGGCCATGCTGTTGAAGTCATCGACCAGCATGGCCGTCTCGCCCAGGCTGCGGTCGCCCGCGAAGGCGCGCGCGGACAGGTCGCCGTGGGCCACGCGGCGCACGCTGTCCATCACGGAATTGATCGGTTTCAGGATGCGCGCGGCCAGCTTGATGGCGAAAAACGCGGCCAGGCCCAGGCCGAAGACGGTGATGGCGAAGATCCACAGCCATTCGACGGTGCTGGGCGACCAGTCGTCCGGCTCGGACAGCATGCCGGGATCAATCTTGAAGGCGATGGCGAAGAAGGTCCAGGAACCGATCCAGATGATCAGGATGCTGCACACCATCAGCACGGACATCGACAGGATGATCTGCCGGTTCAGGCCAGTGAAGCGCATCAGTCGCTTTCCAGCCGGTAGCCCACGCCGCGCAGGCTGGCGGGCATGTTCATCACGCCAGCTTCTTCCAGCTTCTTGCGCAGCTTGCTGACGTGGCTGTCCACCGTGCGTTCCATCGAATTGCTTTCGGGCATGCATGACTCCAGCAATTCCAGGCGGCTGCAGACGCGGCGCGGCGTGCGCGCCAGGTGGGCCAGCAGGCGGAATTCCGTCAACGTCAGGGTCAAGGGCACGGGCGCGCCGTCGCGCAGGACGCTGGCCACGTACGTTTCCTGGTCGATGTCGATGGGGCCGCAGCGCAGGCGCTGGCCGCCGACCGGGTGGTGGCGCACGCGCGAGCGGCGCAGCACGGCGGCCACGCGGGCCACCACTTCGGCCGGATTGAAGGGCTTGATGATGTAGTCGTCGGCGCCCACGCGCAGGGCGGCCAGCTTGTCGGCATCCTGGTCGCGGGCCGTCAGCATGATGACGGGCGTCTCGCCGCGCCGCCGCACCTCCGCCAGCACGCCCCAGCCGTCGACGCGCGGCATTTGCACGTCGAGCAGCAGCAGGTCCGGCGCCAGCGCCAGGTGCTGCTGCAGCGCTTCCTGGCCATCGAGGGCGAAGGCCGTGCGGTAGCCGTCGCGCTCCAGGTAACCGGCGAGGATGCGGGCGATTTGCGGTTCATCTTCGGCGATCAGGACGAGGGCGGAAGGCGGCGTGGTGGCAAGAAACGAGGGCTGGCTGGCGCTGTGATGATAGTTCATTGAAATAGTCTAGCATTCTTCTTTCTCTCCATCGAATCTCCACATTTCTTTGACGAAATATCCACCTTGGCCTTTTATGCTGCGCTTATCTGTCGACCGGACCGCCGGTTGGGATCTGCCATAGAAAAGACCATGCATCCGAACCACCTCTCCAAGAAAAACATGTTGATCGCCGCGGCACTGTTCAGCCTTGCCGCCTGTTCCAAACCCGCGCCGGAAGAGGCGGCCGCGCCGCCCGCCGCCGTCACGGTGCTCAAGCTGCAAGCGGCGCCCGTCGTCCTCAGCGACGAATTGCCGGGCAGGGTGGCCGCCTTCCGCACGGCCGACATCCGTCCGCAGGTGGGCGGCATCGTGCTGCGCCGCCAGTTCGAGCAGGGCGCCGACGTGCAGGCGGGGCAGAAGTTGTTCCAGCTCAACCCGGCGCCATTCCAGGCGGATGTCGATTCCGCCGCCGCCGCCCTGCAGCATGCGGTGGCCACGGCGAACCGCGCCAGCAGCCAGACGGACAGGTTAAAACCGCTGGTGGAGGCGGACGCCATCAGCCGCCAGGCGTATGACGATGCCGTGGCCCAGCGCGAGCAAGCCGTGGCCACCGTGGCGCAGGCGCGCGCGACCCTGGCCCGCCGCCGCCTGGACCTGGCCTTCGCCAGCATCGAGGCGCCGATTGCCGGGCGCATCGGCTCCGAACTGGTGACGGAAGGCGCGCTCGTAGGTGTGGCCGATGCGGCGCCGATGGCGCGCATCCAGCAGATCGACAAGGTGTATGTCGACGTGCGCCAGCCGGCCGCCGCGCTGGCCGCGCTGCGGGCCGCAGGTTCGGACGGCACGGACGGCGCGGACAAGCTGCCCGTGACCATTTTAGGCGCCGACGGCCAGCCGCATCCCGTCACGGGCCGCATCCTGTTCTCGGGCATCAGCGTCGATGCGGGCACGGGCGACGCCGTCATCCGCGTGCTGGTCGACAATCCGCAGCGCCAGTTGCTGCCGGGCATGTTCGTGCGCGCCCGCATCGCCCGCGCCGTGCAGGCCAACGGCATGCTGCTGCCGCAGCAAGCCGTCTTGCGCAGCAGCGGCGGCCAGGCGCAGGCCTGGGTGCTGGACGGCACGAACAAAGCGAGCCTGAAGCCGATTACCGTGGGCGACGTGGTCGAGCACCAGTACGTGGTCAGCGGCGGCCTGAAGGCGGGCGACACCGTCGTCATCGAAGGCCAGGAACGCCTGCAGCCGGGCGCCACCGCCGCCCCGCAGCCGTGGAAGCGCGCCGCCGCCGTCGCCACCGCGCCCGTCGTCAGCGCCGTGCGCTGATCCGTACATATTTAAAGTGTACTTATTGAAAGTTTAATTACATGCCTCAGTTTTTCATCAACCGCCCCGTCTTTGCGTGGGTGGTGGCGGTCTTCATCGTCCTGTTCGGACTGATCGCCATACCGCAATTGCCGATTGCGCGTTTTCCTTCCGTGGCGCCGCCCAGCGTCAGCATCAGCGCCAACTACCCTGGCGCCACGCCGCAAACCATGAACGATTCCGTGGTCAGCCTGATCGAACGCGAATTGTCGGGCGTCAAGCACCTGCTGTATTTCGAGTCGTCCACCGATACGTCGGGATCGGCCTCGATCACCGTCACCTTCCAGCCGGGCACCGACCCGGAAATGGCGCAGGTGGATGTGCAGAACCGCCTGAAAGCCATCGAGCCGCGCCTGCCGCAGGCCGTGCGGCAAAACGGCTTGACGGTGGAATCGGCGTCGTCGGGCTTTTTGATGATCGTCAGTTTGATCTCCGACAATGGCCAGCATGACGAAGTGGCGCTGGGCGACTACCTGGCGCGCAACGTGACGGAAGAACTGCGCCGCATTCCCGGCGTGGGCAAGGTGCAGCTGTTCGGCTCCGAGCGGGCCATGCGCATCTGGGTCGATCCGGCCAAGCTGGTGTCGTACAACATCGCCATGGGCGAACTGACGGCCGCCATCGCGCAGCAGAATGCGCAGATTGCGCCGGGCCGCCTCGGCGATTCGCCCGCCGTGCACGGCCAGCGCGTGACGATTCCGCTGACGGTGCAGGGCCAGTTGCAAACCCCGTCCGAATTTGCCGCCATCGTGCTGCGCGCGAATGCGGACGGCTCGAAAGTGACCATCGGTGACGTGGCGAAAGTGTCGCTGGGGGCGCAAAGCTTCAATTTCAGCATCCGCGAAAACGGCCAGGCCGCGTCGGGCGCCGCCATCATGCTGTCGCCCGGCGCCAACGCCGTGCAGACGGCGGCCGCCGTGCGTGCGCGCATGGCCGAACTGGCGCACACCATGCCGGCCGGGATCAAGTATTCGGTGCCCTTCGATACGGCGCCGTTCGTGAAGATCTCGATCGAAAAGGTCATCGTCACCCTGCTCGAGGCGATGGTGCTGGTCTTCCTCGTCATGTATCTGTTCCTGCAAAAGATACGCTACACCCTGATTCCCGCCATCGTCGCGCCGATCGCCCTGATGGGCACCTTTACCGTGATGCTGCTGGCCGGCTATTCCGTCAACGTGCTGACCATGTTCGGCATGGTGCTGGCCATCGGCATCATCGTCGATGACGCCATCGTGGTGGTGGAAGCCGTCGAGCGCCTGATGGCGACGGAAGGCCTGTCGCCAAAGGAAGCGACGTCGAAAGCCATGCGCGAAATCACGGGGGCGGTGGTCGGCATCACCCTGGTGCTGACGGCCGTGTTCATCCCGATGGCGCTGGCCAGCGGCTCCGTGGGCGCCATCTACCGCCAGTTCACCCTGGCCATGGCCGTGTCGATCCTGTTCTCGGCGTTTCTGGCCTTGACCCTGACGCCGGCCCTGTGCGCCACCATGTTGAAACCCATCGGCCCGCATGACCACGATAAAAAGGGATTTTTCCGGTGGTTCGACCGCCAGTTTGACCGCATGACGGCGCGCTATGAAAAGGGCGTGGTGGCGATGCTCAAGCGCGCGGGGCGCTCGATGGTGCTGTATGTCGCCATTGTCGCCGCGCTGGGCGTGGCCTTCATGCAGCTGCCGTCGGCTTTTTTGCCGGAAGAAGACCAGGGCTATTTTATTACCTCGATCCAGCTGCCGTCCGACGCCACCATGGAGCGCACGCTCGATGTCGTCAAACTGTACGAGCAGCACGTGGCCACGCGGCCCGGCATTGAGGTAAATCAATCGATCCTCGGCTTCAGCTTTTCCGGCGCGGGACCGAATGCGGGCCTGGCGTTCACCATGCTGAAGGACTGGAAACAGCGCAACGGCGCCACGGCGCAGGAAGAGGTGGCGCTGGCGCAGGCGGCCATGGCGCAGGCGAAGGAGGGCGTGATCATGAGCCTGATGCCGCCCGCCATCGATGAACTGGGCAACTCGTCCGGCTTTTCCCTGCGCCTGCAAGACCGCGCCAGCCAGGGCATCGCGGCCCTGCAGGCGGCGCAGAACCAGCTGCTGGGCCTGGCCGCGCAAAGCGGCAAGGTGGCGGGCGTGTATCCGGACGGCTTGCCGCCCGGCGCCAGCGTGCGCCTCGACATCGACCGCACCAAGGCGGAAGCGCTGGGCGTGCCGTTTACGGCGATTGCCGACATGCTGACGGCGGCCATGGGTTCGACCTATGTCAACGATTTCCCGAACGCCGGCCGCATGCAGCAGGTGATCATCCAGGCCGATGCCCCATCGCGCATGCAGTTGAACGACGTGCTGGCCTTGCGCATTCGCAATAACGCGGGCGGCATGGTGGCCTTGGGCGAGCTGGTGCGTCCCGTGTGGAGCGAGTCGCCGCTGCAGCTGGTGCGCTACCAGGGCTACCCGTCGGCGCGCATTTCCGGCAGCGCGGCGCCCGGCGTGTCGAGCGGCGACGCCATGCTGGAAATGGAGCGTCTGGTGAAGCAATTGCCGCCCGGCTTCGCGCTGGCGTGGACGGGCCAGTCGCTGCAAGAGAAGGAATCGGCCTCGCAGGCGCCCATGCTGATGGCACTGTCGATGCTGGTGGTGTTCCTCGTGCTGGCGGCCCTGTATGAAAGCTGGTCGATTCCCGTCTCCGTGATGCTGGTGGTGCCTTTGGGCCTGCTGGGCGCCGTGCTGGCCGTGATGCTGCGCGGCATGCCGAACGACGTGTTCTTCAAGGTGGGCATGATCACGATCATCGGCCTGTCGGCGAAGAATGCGATTCTGATCGTCGAATATGCGCGCCAGCTGCAAGCGCAGGGCAAGGGGCTGGTCGAGGCGACGGTGGAAGCGGCCCGCCTGCGCTTGCGCCCGATTTTGATGACGTCACTGGCGTTCGCGCTGGGCGTGGTGCCGCTGATGCTGGCCACGGGCGCCAGTGCCGAAACGCAGCACGCGATCGGCACGGGCGTGTTCGGCGGCATGATCACCGCCACCGTGCTGGCCGTGTTTTTCGTGCCCGTGTTCTTTGTCGTGGTGCTGGGCACTGTCGACAGGATGGCAAGCTATTTTCTAAAAGACAATAAGCGCAATCGCACCGCCGTCAAGGCGGTGGAAGGAGAATCGTAATGCGTTTGATATTTATCATGCCCCTGGCCGCGCTGGCCTTGTCGGCGTGTTCCCTGACGCCGCCGCTGGTCAAGCCGGCGCCGCCCATTCCGGCTGCGTATGCCGAGGCGTCCGCGCCAGTCGTGGCCGGCACCGCGGCCGACACCGCGGCCGGCCTGGGCTGGCGCCAGATGCTGCTCGATGCGCGCCTGCAGCGCCTGGTCGACATCGCGCTGGAAAACAACCGCGACTTGCGCGTGGCCTCGCTCAACGTGGAAGCCGTGCGGGCCCAGTACCAGATCCAGGACGCGG
The DNA here is from genome assembly GCF_059423585.1 of Janthinobacterium sp. GW460-12-1-14-LB5. Lineage (NCBI taxonomy): Bacteria > Pseudomonadati > Pseudomonadota > Betaproteobacteria > Burkholderiales > Oxalobacteraceae > Janthinobacterium > Janthinobacterium sp. GW460-12-1-14-LB5. The sequence goes on from NZ_JBWKYD010000002.1 coordinate 19,184, forward strand.
GCCGCTATCCGGCCATCGGCGCAAATGCGGGCGGCGTGCGCCAGCGCGGCGCCGATGCCACCGTTCAAAACCAGTTCACGGCCGGTATCGCCATGAGCGCGTTCGAGATCGACCTGTTCGGCCGCCTGCGCTCGCTGTCGGACGCCGCGTTTGCCCGCTACCTGGCCACGCAGCAGGGCCAGCGCGCCGCGCACATGGCCCTGATCGGCGCCGTGGCCGACGCCTACCTGGAACAGAGGCTGGCCGAGGAACAGCTGGCGCTGGCCCGGCAAACCCTGCTTGACTGGCGCCAGGCTTTGATCCTGACGCAGCGCCTGCACGGCGCACAGCAGGGCAGCGGCCTTGACATGGCGCAAGCCGAAGGCCAGGCCGCCACGGCGGAGGCAGACGTGCAGGCCCGGGAACGGGCCAGTCTACTTTCGCGCAACAACCTGGAATTGCTGCTCGGCGCGCCATTGCCAACGGACTTGCCCGCCGGCCGGCCGCTCGCTGGCCAGCCCGTGCTGACGCAGTTGCCGCCCGGCCTGACGTCGGACTTGCTGGCGCGCCGTCCCGACATCCTGCAGGCCGAATACGCGCTGGTGGCGGCGAATGCGGAAATCGGCGCCGCCCGCGCCGCCTTCTTCCCCCGCCTGTCGCTGACGGCGTCGCTGGGCCTGGCCAGCCCGGAATTGGGCGACCTGTTCCGCGGCAGCGCGCGCAGCTGGTCGTTCGCGCCGCAAGTGACGCAGCCGCTGTTCCAGGGCGGCCAGCTGCGCGCGGAACTGCAGCTGTCGCGGTTGCGCAAGGACGTGGCCGTGCTGCAGTACGAGCAGGCGATCCAGGCGGCCTTCCGCGACGTGCGCGACGGCCTGGCCGGCAGCGCCACGTTTGCGCAGCAGATCGCCGCGCAGGAGCGCGTGGTGGCGGCGGCGCGGCAGCGCCAGCGCCTGTCGCAGCTGCGCTACGACGCGGGCCAGGACAGCCGGCTGGAATTGCTCGACGCGCAGCGCCAGTCGTATGCGGCCCAGCAAGCCCTGCTCGACGCGCGGCGCGACCAGTTCAAGTCGGCCGTGGCCCTGTACAAGGCGCTGGGAGGCGGCCTCGAGGAGTGACCTCCGTCTACCAGGGCAGCGCCACGGGCACGCTGTCGCGGTGCTTCGCCTGGTAGTGGGAGCGCAGGAATTGCGCCAGGAAAGTGAATTCGTTGTAGCAATGCATGAGCAGGGCGCGGGCGAATGCATCGGGGAAGAGGGCGGCGATCTCTTGCGGGCTGTGGCCGGCGTCCGGCAAGTCCTGCCCCATGTAGAAATGGCTGCGCAAGGTCATGCCCCAGGCCGTGTCGCGGCCCATGTGCAGCAGGCGCCCGCCGATGACGGCGCCGTCCGCCGTGCGGGGCGGCGCATAGCTCATGCCCACTCTGGCGCACACGGCGGCCGAAATGCGGCCCTCGGCCCGCGCCGCCGCGTATTGTTGTACCTCAAAGAACTCACGCGGATCGCGGAACTGGATGGCCAGCTGTTCGGCCGGCATGCCGCTGAAAAATTCTTCCGCCAGGTGGATGGAGCCGACGTGCGTCTCGGCGCTGCCTTCGATCCAGCCGCTGGCCAGGTGGTCGACCGGATGCCACATCAGGTAGCGTTCCGTGTCGGGCCGCGAACGGAACCACCATTCAAACATCTCGCCAGTGCAATTTGGCAAGTCGGTGCGGCACGCCACGTGCAGCACGCCGCTGGGCAGCCGTTCGAAGCCCGTTTCCAGCGCCAGGGGAGTGGGGTGCAGCAGGGCGTGGACGTCGTTGAGATCCATGGTCTTACCTTTCAGTGCGGGTGGTGGAAACAGTCGCGGAGCCGGCGGCGCGGCGGCGCAGCAGCGGGGCGGCCGCCACGGCCGCGCCCAGCAGGGCCAGCGCGGCCGTGGCGGCAAACATCGTGGCGTGGCTGCCGGGCAGATACGTCATGAAGGAAGAGAGAAATTGCCCGCCGAAGATGGCCATCGACAGATACGCGAGGTTGCGGTTGCGGCTGGGCAGGTGGCTGCGCTCGACCGTCATGTGCGTGCACAGGGGCACCGACAGGCCGAAGCCCATCCCCAGCGCCACGGCGCCGGCCAGCAGCGTGGGCAGCGCGGCGGCGCCCGCAAACAGCAGGTGTGCCAGCGCATAACAGGCGAAGGCGGCGCCCAGGGTGCCGTGTTCATGCAGGCGCCGGACGGCCTGGGGCATCAGCCAGGCGGCCGCTACGGCCACCAGCGACACGAAGGAAAGCAAATACCCGGCCCGGTCCTCGCTCCAGCCCAGCTGCTGCAAGCGCAGGGGCAAGACGATGATGGCGGCAAAGAACACCGTCATGGACAGCGCCGCCAGGGCATGGACGTGGAGCAGGGCGCGCGACGGGCCAGGGCCATCCATGCCGCCATCCCCGGCCGGCACCAGTGCCGGCACGCAGCGCCAGGCGAATGCCAGCAGCACCCAGGAGGCCAGATACAGCAGGAAGGGATAGCGCCAGCCCGCCGTGGCCAGCAGGCCGCCCAGGGCAAGGAAGAGCACGCCGCCCAGTTCGATCGTCATGCCTTGCCTGGCGATCATGCGCAGCCGCGCCTGGCCGCTGAACAAGGCCGAGATCAAGCCCGTGCCCGAGGCCATCACCAGCGCCGTCGGCGCGCCCAGCAGGAAACGGTCGGCGAACACGGCCAGGTGGCCATGCAGGAACATGCCCGAGACGCCCAGCAAGCCGTACAGGAACAGCCCCGCCAGCAGGCTGCGGTGCAGTCCCAGGCGCTGCATGAGCATGGCGGCGAAGGGGCCGGCCAGCACCACGCCCAGCGAGGGCAGCGTGACGAGCCAGCTGGCGGCGTCGGCCACGCCGAGCCGCGCGGCGATGGACGGCAATCCCGGAACCAGCACGCATCCCACCATGATGGTCAGGCTGGCAACGCAAAGGAGCGTGCACGTTGCTCTCTTCGATATACTGCGGCTGGACATGCGCCTCCCTGGTGTTCTGGTTAATTAAACCGTTGGTCGGAACAGTGTTCCGAATGATGGAACAATTATAGGGCCATGTACAATGCCGGTCAATGCCGTCACGGCAGCTATCGTCATGCACAATTGGGTAAAGAGATGAGTGAAGAAAACGAAGGCAATAGCGGCAAGCAAGTCATTGCGCGCGCGGCGGCGGTGCTGCGCGCGCTGGAAAACCAGACGGGCGGCCTGAGCCTGGCGCAGATCGCCAAGGGCGCGGACTTGCCGCGCACCACGGTGCACCGCATCGTCGCCGCGCTGGAAGCCCAGCAACTGGTCAGTTCCGGCGCCGGCGGGGTGAAGCTGGGGCCGGCCATCGCCCGTCTGGCGGCGTCGGCGCATACGGACGTGGTGGCGGTCCTGCGGCCATATGCGGAAGCGTTGGGCCGGCGCACGCGCGAAACGGTGGACGTGTGCGTGTACCGCGGCCTGCATGCGGTGTCGGTGGACCAGTACTGTTCCGACCATGAACTGCGCGTCGTCTCGGCCGTGGGAACGGCCTACCCGATCCACTGCACCGCGCATGGCAAGGCGCTGCTGGCGCAGATGCCGGACGAGGCGCTGGGCCTGCTGTTCGGCGAACGCCTGGAAGCGCGCACGGGCCAGACCATCGTGGCGCTTGCGCAACTGCTGCCGCACCTGGCGCAGGTGCGCGCGCAGGGCTACGCCGTCGATATGGAAGAGCACGCGCCGGGCGTGTGCGGCATCGGCGTGGCCCTGGACACGGGCACGAGCGAGCGCTACGCGCTGTCGCTGGGCGTGCCGGCCCTGCGTTTCCACGCCCAGCGGGAGCTGCTGCTGTCGGCGCTATTGCAGTGCAAGGCGGAAGTCGAAGCCGTGCTCGGTGTCAAGCCGTAAAAGCGCCGATCGGGCGGTTGCGTGCCAGGCTCCAGCCCGTCGTGTGTCGGGTGCCGGGTTGGCCGTCCGCCTGCAGCGCGCCGTTGTCCCTCCAGGCGCTGTCGATCAGGCTGCCGCCGTCCGGCGCCTTGCCGAACACCAGGTCAGGGTTGCCGGGTTCGAGCAAAATCAAATCCATGACGCATTCCTCCGCTTGAGTGTCAGCTGCCGCCGTGCGAGAGGCAGCCCTTGAGCCGGTGTGGCCTGGTCCAGCCTGCCTCGCCGGCCTGGTCGACAAAACAGATGGTCAGCTGCGCAAAGCCTTGCGAGGTGAAGTACACGCTGGCCGTGGCGTCCTGGCGCTCGCGCGTGATGAACCACTGCGCGTCGCCTGTCGCCAGGCCCCGGCTGGCTGCGCGGTGCACGAGCAAGTCGGCATTGCCGCGCTGCACGATGGCCACCCGCACGTCGGCTTCACCCATGTTGTTGGTCTGATAAATGCGTGCCACTTTCCTGACCCCAGTTGCAATCGTGCCTGCGACTATACACCGATTAAGTTGCTGAAAGACAAGTGCAAACGGCGGCGGAGACACTTTTTTTTCACCGCTGGTTCCCGCCCTGGCCATCGCCTCGACGTGAAGGAATGCCTTGCTGTTTTGCATTAATTCAATAATTCCAGTATTATGGAATAGATGAAAACATACAACGGCTGCGGCGCATGGTGCCCGCGACGCCGCATCGCACGGAACCTCGCCCCATGCTCACCGCTTTCCTGATCTTTCTCGCCACTTTAACCCTCGTCATCTGGCAGCCGCGCGGCCTGGGCATAGGCTGGAGCGCCGTCATCGGCGCCTGTGTCGCCTTGCTGGCCGGCGTGATCCACTGGGGCGACATTCCCGTCGTCTGGCATATCGTGTGGAACGCCACCGGCACTTTTGTTGCCGTGATCATCATCAGCCTGCTGCTGGACGCGGCCGGCTTCTTCGAGTGGGCCGCCTTGCACGTGGCGCGCTGGGGCGGCGGCAGCGGTACCAAACTGTTCGTGCTGCTGGTCTTGCTGGGTGCGCTGGTGTCCGCCGTGTTCGCCAATGACGGCGCCGCGCTGATCCTGACGCCCATCGTCATCGCCATGCTGCGGGCATTGAAGTTTTCCGCCAAGGCCACCCTGGCCTACGTGATGGCGGCCGGTTTCATTGCCGACACGGCCAGCCTGCCGCTGGTGGTGTCGAACCTGGTCAATATCGTCTCGGCCGACTATTTCAGGATCGGCTTTGCCGCGTACGCGTCCGTGATGGTGCCCGTCAACGTCGTCGCCGTGCTTGCCACCCTGGCAGCCTTGCTGCTCTTTTTCCGCCAGGATATCCCGCGCGACTATGACGTGGCGCAGCTGAAACGCCCGGACGCCGCCATCCGCGACTTGCCCACCTTCCGCGCCGGCTGGCTGGTGCTGGCGCTGCTGCTGGTGGGCTTTTTCTCGCAGGAAGCCCTGGGCGTGCCCATCAGCCTGATCGCCGCCGTGGGCGCCGCGCTGCTGCTGGGCGTGGCGGGCAAGGGGCACGTGATTTCCACGCGCCATGTGCTGCGTCATGCGCCGTGGCAGATCGTCGTCTTTTCGCTGGGCATGTATCTGGTCGTGTACGGCTTGCGCAATGCGGGCCTGACGGCTTACCTGACGGGCATGCTCAACCATTTCGCCCAGTACGGCGTGTGGGGCGCGGCCATGGGCACGGGCGTATTGACGGCCTTGCTGTCGTCCGTGATGAACAACCTGCCGACGGTGCTGGTGGGCGCGCTGGCCATCGACCCGACGACGGCGCAGGGCGCCGTGCGCGAGGCGATGATTTACGCCAACGTCATCGGCAGCGACCTGGGCCCGAAGATCACGCCCATCGGCAGCCTGGCTACCTTGCTGTGGCTGCATGTGCTCGACAGCAAGAATATCCACATTTCCTGGGGATATTACTTCCGCATCGGCATCGTGCTGACCGTGCCCGTGCTGCTGGCGACCCTGGCGGCGCTGGCGCTGCGCCTGTCCTGAGTTCCGTGTATGGTGGTGGCTGACAGCAACTTGAACGGGAAAGCCATGAAATTACTGCTCGTCGGCGCCACCGGCCTGGTGGGCCGCGAAGTGCTGCGCCTGGCGCTGGCCGACGCGCGCGTCAGCCAGGTCGTCGCGCCCGTGCGCAAGGCCTTGCCCGCGCATCCCAAGCTCGATGCGCCGCTCGTCGATTTCGACCGCTTGCCGCCCGGCGCGCCGTGGTGGCGGGCGGACGCCGTCATCTGCACCCTGGGCACGACCATGAAGGTGGCCGGTACGCGGCAGGCGTTCCGGCGCGTGGACCACGACTATCCGCTGGCCGTGGCGCGCCTGGCGCTGGCGGCCGGCACGCGCGCGTACGCGCTCAATTCCGCCGCCGGCGCCAATGCCGGCTCGCGCATCTTCTATAACCGGGTCAAGGGCGAGCTGGAACGCGACCTGGAGCAGCTGGGTTTTGCATCGCTCACGTACGTGCGGCCGGGCCTGATCGGCGGCGAGCGCGAGCAGGCGCGCGCGGGCGAGGGCGCCGCCTTGCGCGTGCTGCGCGTGCTGGGCCCCGTGCTGCCGCGCCGCTGGCGCATCAATCCCGCGCCGCGCATCGCCGGCGCCCTGCTGGAAGCGGCGCTGGCCGCGGCGCCGGGCGTGCACATCGTCAGTTCGGAGCAGCTGGCATGAATGCGCATCGCCTATAATCGGCATTCATGTTCTTTTGAGTACGGAAAATGCAAACAATACGTCCTTACCGGGCCGGCGACCGCGACGCCTGCCTGGCCCTGTTCGACGGCAATGCGCCGCGCTTTTTCGACCCGTCCGAGCGCGCGGACTTTGCCGCCTGGCTCGATACCTCGACGCATCCGTATCTGGTGATTCTGCACGACGGCCGCATCGTCGCCTGCGGCGGCCATGCCATCGAGGCGGGCGGCAGCGTCGCCAGCCTGTGCTGGGGCATGGTGGCGCAGGATGCGCATGGCCAGGGACTGGGCCGGGCGCTGACGCAGGCGCGCCTCGATCCCATCGGCGCCGTGCAGGGAGTCGCCAGCGTGCGCATGAATACCAGCCAGCACACGCCGTGGTGCTGGATAAGGCCACGCGCACGCGTGCGCTGGTCGAAGGCAGCGGCAGTTTTGTCATCCAGGTGCCGACGGCGGCGCAGCTGCGGCTCACGCATGCCGTCGGCACGCACGGGCTCGATGCGCAGCCCGATAAGCTGGTCCGCGCCGGCGTGCGGCTGTTTCAGCGGGAAGGATTTGATCTGCCATTCGTTGCCGGATGCTCGGCCTGGCTGGCCTGCCGCCTGCTCCCCGAGCCGCACAACCAGGCTGCGTATGACCTGTTCATCGGCGAAGTGGTGGGCGCCTGGGCCGACACGCGCGTGTTCCGCGATGGCCACTGGCATTTCGAGGATGCTGGTCCGGACTGGCGCAGCCTGCACTACATCGCCGGCGGGCGCTTCTATGCGATTGGCGAAGCGCTCGACGCGGATACCTAACTAATCGAGCGCGATGACCCGGTCGTCCGCGCCAGGAATACAGCCGTCGGCGATGGCTTCCCAGCCCCGGTGCACCACCACCTGTTTGCCGTCGTGGCAGATTTCCACGCGCTCGCTGGCGGGCAGGCGCTGGCGCGCGAACGCTTCCAGGCTGGCCGGCAGGCTGACCGTCAGTTGCATGGTGCCGATGGCTTCGGGCGGATGGTCGTCCATGTGCACGAGGGGCACGAAGATGGAACCGAGCATCAGCCAGCGGGCGCCCACGTCGACGGGTGCTGGGTTGTAGGGCGCGGCGCGCAGCCAGTCCTGGGCGCGGGCGCGCAAGCCGCTGCCCGCGGCCAGTTCGCCCCAGGCGGCGGCCAGCATTTCCACCACCCACTGGTTGCAATTTTGATATTTCAGGCTGAATGCATACGCATTGGCGCTGTAGCGGCCCGCCAGCAGTTGCTGCACGCGCGCGGGGTCGAGCAGGGCGCGGCGCAGGGGCGGCACGGTTTCCGCCGGCAGTTTCACGAGCGAGATGTAGCCGAGCGATGGATTGGCCGTGCCCATGGCGAAACCGGCCGTGCCCTGGTCGAAGATGCGCGGGCGGCCTTCGTCGCAGGCGTAGTACAGCTGGCGCGCGGACCAGCCGTCGTCATTGTCATGGCGCCAGGCCAGCGCCGCGTGCGAATAGCGGATGCCGAAGCGGGCCAGGTCCAGGCCGGAGCGGCTGATCAGGGCCACGCTGCCTTCGCTGGCGGCCAGTTCCTCGCGCACGACGGCGGCAAAGCGCAGCAGCCGGTCCTGTTCCGTGGCCGTGAGTTCCTGGGCGCGGTCGCAAAAGCGCGAGGAGGCGAGCGAGGTGCCTGCCTGGGCGGCGCCAGCCAGGACGAGCGCGGCGCAGCCGGCCAGCAGCGGCGCCAGCTTGCGCAAAATCAAAGGCTGACGGGACGCGTGGCCAGTTCGCCGTACCACTCGTCGGCCAGCACGAGGAAGAAGGCGGCGCGCGTGTCGTTGCGCGAAAATTCGATGCCGTAGGCGCGGTTTTGCGCATGCACCACGTCGCCCTGCGCCAGCTGCTGCTTGTCGAGCGCCGCTTGCGGCAAGTCCAGCACCAGCGGCGTGGCCGTGGCGTCGGCCTGCATGGTCAGGCGCGTCATGCCGTCGCGGCCCGGCAAGGCAGCCACGTCGATGATGCGGTAGGGGCCATTGGCCACCTTGTTGTCGCGCGAGGAGCTGTTGCTCGAACCGTTGAGCGAATCGGAAATGCTGCCGCTCGACTGGGAGCCAGCGCTGGAGGCCGAGGAAACGAAGCTGTCGGCGTTGGCGTTGCACGCCACGGTCAGTGCTGCGGCCAGGCCGAGCATGCGTAAGGAGATAGTCAAGGCAGTTTTCCAGTGGACGTCAATGAAAGCGCGCCGGGTCCATCCCGGCCTGCGCCATCATAGCAGATCGGCCATCAGCTGAGGAGCACCTCGATCAGGCCCTTCGCTTCGGCCGACGGCTGCGTGCGCAGCGCCTGCAGCACGGGATCGTGCTCCAGGTAGGCCTGCAGCGGCGCGCCGACGGTGATGCTGGCCTGCGGCAGCGGCGACGGAACCGGCGCCAGCGCCTTGGCCAGCAGCAGGGTGTCGCGCAAGCCTTCGGGCGGCAGCATGATGGTCGAGCCGGGCAAGGCGTTGACGGCGTCGGCCACCGGCTGCGGCACGCCCAGCTGGCGCATCAGTCCCCGGCCGATCACTTCCAGCGCGGAGGCCATCTGCGTTTCCAGCTGGGCGTACAGGCCCGGCGTCTTGTCGGCCTGTGCCAGCAAATAGAAACCGGCCACTTCATGCACGATGCCGGCGAACAGCGCCGTGTCGGCATCCGTGTGCGTGACGGCGCCGGCCAGCGCATGCGCCAGCACCGCCACGTGCACGGTGTGCGCCCACAGCTGGGTGGCATGGGCGCGCAAGGCTTCGTCGCGGATGCCCGCGTTCAGCTGGCGGATGACGGCCGCCGTCGCCAGCGCATACAGGTTGCGGTGGCCGAGACGCTCGACGGCGGCGCGCACGCTGGTGATGGCGGGTGCCTGGCCGGGCGCGAACAGGGCTGAATTGGCCAGCGCCACGGCGCGCGCCGACAAAGTCGGTTCGCACAGCAGCAGCCGGCTGATGTCGGCCGAGTGGCAATCGGGGTTGGCCAGTTCCTTTTGCAGGAGCAGGGCCGTATTGATGCTGGTAGGAAAGGCCAGGGTTTCCGTTTCGGCGCTGGCCAGAAGTTGCGCCAGGCTGCTGAGCGTGTTGACGTGCATGGATGGGGGAGCGAAAAGTAGCAATGCCCCCATATTATCAGGCAATCCGGCCCGCATGGCGTCCGCCAGCCTTTCCTGTGCAACTGGCCGCGCCTCGGCCCCGCCTCGGGTCATTCATCAGCCCAGCTTATAAGTCCTAGCGGATTTTCTGCGCTAATCAGCGCGGGCCAGCACTGTTAAGCTTGGCTTGCCAGGACAGGCACAGCCGGCTGCCCGGCGGCACGTGTGCTTATCTTACCGGCATGAAAGGAAAACAGACATGCATCGATACGCCGCGGCACTCTTGCCGCTTTGCCTGCACGCCGGGGCCGTCTCTGCCTCCGCGTCCGCCGAGGCCGCAGCCACACACGCCGCCGTGACCGTCACGCGGGCCGCCGCCATGCCCCCCATCACGGGCGACGCCCGCTATTTCACGGGCACGGTCGCAGTCGACGCCATGTTCCAGCGGCCGTCTCCGGCCCGCGTGGGCGGCGGCATCGTCACGTTTGCGCCCGGCGCCCGCACGGCTTGGCATACGCATCCGCTAGGCCAGACCCTGATCGTCACGCAAGGCAATGGCTGGGTACAGCACTGGCAGGGGCCGCTGCATGCGCTGGCCGTGGGCGACGTGGCGTGGATACCGCCCGGCATCAAGCATTGGCACGGTGCCACGGCCACGTCTGCCATGCAGCATGTTGCTATTGCCGAGGCGCAAGATGGATCGGTGGTCAGCTGGCTGGAGCAGGTGACGGACGACAGCTATCCGCGCTAAGGCGCTGGCTGGCGTTGCCGCGCGGCGCGTTCACGCTACGGCAGCAGCAGCGCATGCTGGCTGGCCGTATGGAAATCGCGCCAGACGCGGTTGATGGCGCTGTCTTCGCGCGCCGCGTACAGGCCGCAATATGGATACAGGCCGTCGACGGCCGCGCGGCAGACGGCGACCAAATCCAGCGAACTGGCCTGCACGGCCTGCATGGCGTGCTCGTCGAGCGCCGCGCCGGCGGCCACCGTTGCCCAGCTGTCATCGAGCACGGCGTAGAAGCGGGCGCGGGCGGCAGAGTACGCGTCTTTCTTGCCTTGCAGCATGGATATCACTTCCGGCACCTCCAGCAGCGGCAAGCCGGCACGCGCATGGCGGCGGTGGCGCATGCATTCCTCGGCCAATTCCATGAAATGCGTGGCCATGCCGGCCACGTTGGCGGCCAGGGTCACATAGGCAAGTGAATAAAAGGGATAGCGGTACAGGGGGCCGTCGGCCGTCGCGGTGTCGGGACTGATGGTAAAACCGTGTTCCTTGGCAAGCCATTCCCCGTCGATGCGGTAGCTGTGCGAGGCGCTGGCGCGCATGCCGATGCTGTTCCACGAGGGCACCAGCTGCACCAGGGCGGCGGGCACGAGGAAGGCGCGGATGCGCGGTTGTCCCTGCGCATCAAGCAGGGGCTGGCCAGCGCGCTGCAGCCGGGCGTTCAGGGTGAAGTGGGTGGCCATCGGCGCGCCGCTGGCGTAGTCCCAGCTGCCCGTGATGCGGTAGCCGTCGCCTTCTTCCTCCGCGTAGCCGGTGGCCGCGCCGCTGCCGCCCAGGCAGACGCGCGGCGTGCCGATGATGCTGCGCGCCATGCCGGGCGCCAGAAAGCCCGCGAACCAGCCCGCGCCCGCGCACAGGGTCAGCACCCAGCCCATGCTGCCGTCGGCGCCGGCCACGGCTTCTTCCAGGCGCACGGCCTGGGGCAAGGGCAGTTCGGCGCCGCCCGCACTGCGCGGCGCCAGCATCGTCAGCCAGCCGCGCCGGTGCAGCAAGGCTTGCTGGGCCGGATGCAGGAAGCGGGCGGCATCGGCCGCCTGGGCGTGGCGCGCGATGCGCCGGGCGTCGCTCCCGGAAAGGGTGGCAAGGGTAGCGAGAGCAGCGTGCGGCATGAGTAAAGTCCGGCAATGGCGAAGGCGGGCATTTTCGCACAGTGGGCGTGGTTGCGGGCAATCCCGCGCCACCTTATCGCACCGTAGTATTGATCGTTGCGCAAATTGATGCTGATTAAAAACGCTATTCACCTCAGCGGCAGTGGATGGGAGCAGTTTCGCTGCCGTTGTTAATGGCTGGTATGTAGGTACCTTTATTCTTTATGGATTGTTGATTATTGGTCAAATTTCGAGTTTTTACGATAATGCGACATTAGTTGTCGCAGCACGTTTTATTGTATTAATTCTCCCAGCGGACATATTGGTTAGTTTCTTCTGGGGAAATATCGTTACAATATGCTTCGACGATTTTTCTGGCTCCTATAAAGGCTATTTTAAGAATGAATTCATCTGTCAATGCCGTTGAAAATGCAGTAATCAGTGCTGGCTTGCATTCCCGCCAGGAACGGATTCAAGAGGCGCAGGTTTTATTGGAACGCACGCAGTCCATATTTGAGCGTTTTGGCGGCGATGAATTGAAGAGTTCGCATGCCAAATTTGCTGAATTAAGCCGCTCACTGGAGGCTGACCGCAACGTGATGCTGGTATTCGTGGGTGAATTCTCGCGTGGGAAGTCCAGTCTGGTGAATGCGCTGCTGGGTATCAAGTTACTGCGCCATGCACAAGAGGCGACAACGGCAATTAATACTTTTGTACGAGCTTTGCCAGCAGGGCGCACGGAACGGTTTATTCGCGTGCATTTTGTCGACGGCCAGCCGGAGCAGGAAATCGCATGGACGGATGCCAGTGCGCTGGAGCGCTGGAGTACTGAACTTGACGTACTCAATGCGGATGCCCGCTTATCCGTGGATCGTATCGAGATTTTCATGCAGCACCCCTTGCTCGATCTGGGGCTGGTATTAATCGACACACCAGGACTGGAGTCGATGGTGCAGCACCATGAAGAGATCACGCGTCGCGCCATTGCGGAAGCGCATATCGCGGTATGGGTGCAAAGCGCGTTGCAATTGGGTGCGAATGCTTCTGAATGGAAATTTGTCGCCGGTACGCTGCGCAAGGACTTCAGTAAATTCATTACGGTCGTGAATATGTGGGACGTCATCCTGGACTCGAAGGAGGGTATGGCCGCACCCATGTCCGATGCCAGACTTTCTGATTTGAAACTGGAGCACGTGCGTGCCAACTTCCGCAAACAGTTGCATGATCAACCCGAAGCTGAACTGGCATTGATGACCGACCAGCATCACTTGATGGGTGTCAGCGCCGCCTGGGCGCTGTCCGACGATGAACATAAGCGGGCGCGTTCCGGTGTCGATTTGTTGTCCAAGCGGATCAGTGACATGTTCTGCAATGGTGAGGCGCTGGAACAGATCTATCTGAAACCGCTGAAGCAGTTGACGCACATTCAAGAACAATTGTCCGAACGCATAGCCACGGAGCAGAGGCAACTAGCCTCGATGGACACAGAGGAGCAGCGCGCGCGCGATCTGGCGTTGCTGGACGAAGAAATCAAGAATCTGGAACTGGAAATGCGTACCCTGGCGAACGGGTCGGCAGCGGAGCATACGCGTGCCGCCAAGCACCGGGCCAGGGAAATTGAACATCAGTTGATCGCCCCGCTGGCCAATTTGAAGGCTCAGGTTGAAATTCACCTGACCGTTGGCTACATCGAATCGCAGATATCCAAGAAGGTCAAGAAGATAGGCTTGCCTGCCAATGTGGCGCGAGAGTTTGAAGACGTCGTCGGTACGGTGAATCAGCTGTGGCAAAAAGAACGGCAGTTGCTGGCCGAAAGCTTGGAAGGTTTACGCGCAGAGTATGAAAAAGGTATGGCTCACCACGCGAAGCAATTGAATACGGCGCTGGGGGAGATGCATATCAGTTTGCCCAAGCTGGACGTGGGGTTTGATCTGGACTTGTCCCTGATCGAGGACCATCATGCGCAAGCGCTGGAACTGGAGCAGACGATTGCCGCGCGCGAAGATGAACTGGAGAGCTTGAAACTGAAAGCCCTGCAAAATGCGCCGAACGAGCGCGATATTGAGATGGCACGCATAGCCCTGGAACGCGCAGAAAGCCAGCTGGACAGGCTCGGTGGGCAACCGGCACCACGTACCGCGAATCGCAGTGTCAAGCGTAGCGGCGGGATGTACAGCAGTGATCGCCATGAAAGTGAAGAGTATCTCGATTACAGCAATGTTGATTCATGGAAAGAGGATTTGGCGCGCCAGCAAGAAAACCTTGCTGACAAGGCCGCTCGAATGGAGTTCATCAAGCAACAGGAGTTGCAGAAAACCGGCGTGCGCCTGTCTGCCGAGGCGGCACTGCGCAAGTATGAAAAAGAATTACAGACGTTCAACCGCAAGAAACAGGCGGCCGAGCAGGCACGCCAGGACGAGCATCAGCACCTGGTTTCGGCAACCTTGGCGCAGTTGACGGCCGCTACCGTTGGCCAGTTGCAGCAGCGTATTTCTTATCTGCAAGAACATGTCAGCGGATCCGTACAGCAACTTTACGATAATCAGTTGGCCCTGCTGCACAGTTGCGTCAGCGAACAATTTGTCGAGCCCTTGAGCGACAAGCGCGCCCAGCGAGAATCCGTGCATCAATTGTTGCAACAAGGGCAAGCCGATGTGGCGCGCCGCGAACAGCAGTTACAAGCGGCGCAGCAGGAACTGGCGCAGTTGGTACAGCAAACCCAGGCCAAAGGCCGCTGAGGAAACTATGATAGACAAAATTCAAGATGCCCTGGTGCAACTGGCGCCGTTTCTGCCAACCGACTTGCAAGAGCAGGCCCGGGAACTGGCTGCATCCAGGCTGGTGGCCAGTGCGCCGCTGCAATTGGTCGTGCTGGGTGGTTTTTCCGTTGGCAAGAGCAGTTTGTTGAACATGCTGCTGGGCGAGGCCTTGCTGCATACGGCGCTGGAAGAAGCGACGGCGCTGCCGACGTTTATCGAGCACGGCGCTGCGCGGTCGATGGCGCTGGTGGGGCCGGATGGCAGTACCTTGCCGCTGGATATCGAGGGTTTTCGTCAGGCGACCTCGCAGGCACCGGACGGTGCCGTCTGCGCCACGCTGGCGCTGCCGCTGGAATGGTTACGCGATGTGACGGTGGTCGACTTGCCTGGTTTGGGCAGCGTGTCGGCGGCCCGCCAGGAATACACCGCAGCGCAGGTGCAGCAGGCTGACGCGGTGCTGTATCTGCTTGAGCCGCGTGGGCCGACGCGCCAGGACATGCAAGCATTGCGCATCGTGCGCCAGTACGGCAAGCGGGTAAAAGTCGTGGTCACGCGCTGGGATATGGTGGTGAACAGTGTGGCGCAAGGCGAGAAGGCGCCGGATCTGGGGCGCTGGTCAGAGCAGATCAAAGCCGAAACGGGTCTCTGCGTGGAATTGCAATGCGTTAGCGTGCATGGACTGGGACGCGAACAATTGTTGCAATTCGTGGCGCAATCGCGGCAGGAACTGTCCACAATCCGCTTGCAACGTTTTCGTTCGGAAATGCGACCGCTGCTGGAGAATGCGATGGGCAGCAATGTGCAGGCACAGCACGCCTGCCAGTTGCAGTCGGACGATGCCGTGCGCCGTGCGCATGCGGAGGTACTGGAGAAGAAGCAGCAACTGCTTGCGATGAAGACCGAGTTGTATGCGCGCCAGAAAGAGGAGACCACACTGCTTGAGCGTGATGCGGATGATGCCGCCACGCGCCGCCGGCAGGCGCTGCAAGGACAATTGCAGCAGTTGCTGCAGGTGCAGACGGACATTGGCGTGGAAGTGGACTGGAAACACTTTGGTCTGCAGGGCGGCGAGCAGTTGCGCGAAGCGCTCGCGGCGCTGGCCGTTGATTTCAGTTCGCGTTCGGTGGCTTATGGCGCATTGCAGCTGCCCGATGCGCAGGTCAGCAGCTTCAACTTGCGCCTGCCCTCTCCCGTCGCGGTGGATGTCAGCACTTTTCTCGAGACGGGGAAATTGTTGCAGCTGCAGCAGGCCTTATCGGAAAAACAGCAGCTTGTCCTGGCAACGGAAAACCAGCTGCAGGCCTTGCCCAGCGTCGACCTTGCTGCCGACGAGCAGCAGCTCCATGCACTGGCGCAGCAACGGCGATACGTGCTCGAGGAGCCGCTGGCGCGCGTCATCGAGCGCACAGAGGGCAACGGCGGTGCGCAGGTGGGACGCTTTCTTGGCGAGCTTGCCGATTTGGCATTAATATTTGTCAACCCTGCGACCGTTGGCGCCAAGGTAGGGGCATTGGTTGGTCAGGGTGTCAAGATTCGCAACGTGGCCGTCAAGGCCCAGCAGATCAGTAAAATCGTCACTGAGACAACCAAGGTGGCGCAGGCGATCCGTACCGGCGACCCGCACCCGAACATTCCGCAGCCCATCTTGCAGAAACTGGGTGCGCTGGAGGTTCTTTCGCTCGCTTACTGGGGCGAACGGATCGGCAATGCCTGTGGCGGTGCTTCGAGCGAACGCAGCGTCGTCGATCCGCAGGCGCTGGCGGAGCAGCGGCGGGCAGTGGCCGAGCTGGATGCCGGACTGCAGCACGCACGCAACGAATTGGTACGCAAGGAACGTCTGGCCAGCGAGCGCGAGTTGACTGGTTGGGCGCTGGAGCAAAGCAACAAGGAAGCGCTGCGCCTGCAGCAGGAAATCAGCGAACTGACCGTGCTGCTTGAGGCACGCGCGGAACAGGCGCGGAAGGAAGCCCATGTGCAGCATCAGCGCACTGTCGTGCTGGCATTGGAGCGTGCTGTCGGCGATTGGCTGCGCAGCTATGAACAGCAGGCTGCGGGCATGCAGCAATTGCTGATGGGTAAGGTGGCTGCCTACTGGGCGCAGCATGTCGAATCGACGCTGGCCGCCAGCCTGGAGCAGTTGCAGGTCCAGCTTGCACACCTTGATGCGGCGCCGCAGGAACGCGCGCTGGCGCTCACACAGTTACAGCGTGAAGCGCAAGGCATCGAGACTGCGATTGCGGCGCTGGCATGAGCGAGGTGGACGAATCCCTTGCCGGTTTGCTGGCAATGGCTGCGCCAGTGCCCATGGAACATTATGTGGAGCAATTGGCGCAGATGTCTGCCGGCAAACAGGGAATGGCGCAGCAATTGCGCGACTTGCAGCAACAAGTGCAGCGTCTTGAGCGACTGCATGCGCCCAGCGCGCGCGAAATTGCGCAGGAAATCAGCACCGTCACGCGTATTGCTGCACGCCGGCGCGCCGGTACCATGTCGGACGGCACGGCGGCCTGGCGCAAGATCGGGCCGGCAGGTGAACTGTTGCCACTTGCTAGCGAGGAATGGAGTGCGGCGCTGGATCTGGGCTACGAACTGATGTGGACGGTGAACACGCGTTTGCAGGGCGAGTGGCCACACCGTAGTGGCCGCTGTCAGTGGCGAACTGTGTTGCAGCAGTTGGCCATGCTGAACTATAACGGCTGGTGTGGATACCGGGACTGGCGCTTGCCAACGCTCGATGAGCTCAAGACCCTGTTACAAACCGGAGCGCTGTCGCTGCATGCAGGGACGGTGCAGCAAGATTTTTGCATCAGCAACCAGTTCTTTCCCGACTTGCAAGGAGAGGCGGAGTACTGGTCGTCGAACAGCGACCAGGAAAATGAGCAACATATGCAGACGCTGAGTTTTTCGCAACGGACTGTTGGTACTTGCGGGCTTGGCGGCTATGCCCATCTGCGTTTTGTCCGGAGTGCACGTGGACATGGCTGATGATGCATTGTTGGATAATCTGAGCGCAATTTTGCAAAATGATATCGCTAGTTTCTCGATGTCCGCCAATACCGCAGGCGCCTCGCGCGCGTTGCGGCGGCTTGATGCGGTGGCCTTCCACTTTCCGCCTTTCCTGGCGCTGCTGATAGAGCCATGGCAGGAGCGTACGGATCCCGAGTTTGCGACAACGCTGCTGCACTGCGCGCGCGTCCATCTGTATGCGCGCGTGCTCGATGATGCTCTTGACGAAAATCTGCCCATCGACCGGCAGCATCTGCTGCGCATGCAACCGCTGTTCTGGCGTACGGTGTTCGCGCTTGGCGCGCGCTATCCGGCATTGCAGGAACCTTGCGCCGCGCTGATTGCCGAGACGGTACAGGCGGTGGCGCAAGATGATCGCCAGGCCAGGCCCAAGGATTGGGGGGCGAAGAATCACCACCTGCTATTGGCGCCGCTGCTTCTATCTGGAAATAACGATGCTTTTCGCGCGGCACAACCGGGATTGTCTGGTTTGATTGCCGTCGCGCAGGCATGCGAGGAGCGCGAACAGGGCGAGCTTGCCAGGCGGCACATGCCGGGTGCCTTGCTGGCCTGCCTGCCAGGCTGGCTCGATGCACAGGCAGTAGCATCGCTGGCGCATCATGGCTGGCAGTCGGCGGCGCGGCGCTTGTTGCGCGATGGACGCGGTTTGCTGGACAGTCTTGAATATCAGTACACGGGATCAGTATGAATGCATCTAAAACACAGCCTGGCACGCTGCATGAAGCCATGGCGGCGTTTGCCTCCCAGATGGCGGGCTGGCATGGCATCAGCGATGGCAGTTTGACGGCACGCATCGTGGGGGAGTTTTCCGCAGGAAAAACACGGCTGGTCAATGAATTGCTGGGGGATGTGGTGCCACAGGCATTGAAACCCATCAGCTCGCGCGAAGTGCAAACCCGCTTGCCACTGGAAGTGACGTATGGCGCGCAGGCGGCATTGCATCTGGTCGAACGGGAGCGCGATACGGACAATGCGACTGTCGTCAAGGCACTGGCACATTTTCCCCAACGTGGGGAAATCCTTGCCGCCGACTATGCGCCGCAGCGTTTCCGTCTGCGCCTCTCCTTGCCCATACAGCAACTTGTCTTGCCTGAAGGTGATGGTTACATGGAAGGCAATTCACCCAAGCGCCTGTTCTTGATCGACATGCCTGGATGGAATTCGAGTGAGGACACGCTGGCGGAACAGCCTGCTGAGCACATGCTCGCGGGCGACAATAATCTTGCACTGGTGTACGTGGTCAGCGCCATGCGGCTTGAAAGCAGCGTCAATAGACAGCGGCTGCACGATTTCCTGGAGGCATTGAGCGACGCTTATTTCCGCGGACAGAGCCAATTGCTGATGGTAATGACGCATTGCCCGGAAGAGGATCAGCAGCGCCTGCGTGCGCTGGCCGCGTGCCTGGTCAACGATATTTGGACGAAGCTGGGCCTCGATCCGGATGAGTTGGAACTGACAGTCCTTTGCGTGGAATTTGGCAGTATGGATGCGTTGCAGTTGCACGCCTTTCGTGCCCGCTTCTGGCAATGCCTGCTGGCGCCGCTGGGGCAGGCAGCGGATCCAGGTCATCCCTGGCAAAGCCGCATGCGTGCCTGGCCGGAGGCGTGGCAACTGGCACCCAAAGTCGCCGCTACCCATCATGTGCTGGCGGCCGTGCGCGACATGCTGGCAGGTATCTGCGACCAGGGATTATTCTTGCCTGGCATGAACATGCGGCGCCTGGATGGGGCTGAGCCGGAGGAAATACAGAGCACATTGTTCCGGACGTGGAGCAAGCGAGCCCGCGTCAAGGAGTGGAATTCCTTGCTGGAAACATCTGAAAGCGTGTTGCTGGCCGCCGACCATCCACTGGCGGCGTGGTGGAATCTGTTTTGGGTTAGCCAAACGAACAGTTTGCTCGATGCCGTCCACGACCTGATGTGCGGAGCTACCCAGGCGCTCGAAGACGTCAGCGCGCAGACCGTTGATCTGGAGGCACACCTGGCCCAGCGCCTGCGCACCTTGCATGCGGCGGCCAGCGTGCTCGCCAATGGCAGTTTTTCGCGCCTCGTCGACGCAGTGCATGCCGCTGGCGAGCTGCCGGCCGAACGCTTGCTGGCAAGCCTGTTCAGCCTGGCCGCCGTGCAGACATATTATGAAAGCCAATGCAGTAAGTTGCTGCAGAAGCAACTGCAGGAGGAAACGCCATGACGGATGAGTATGAGCTGAATTTGTTGCGGGACTTTACGCTGGAGCAATCCTCTCCCGAGGTTCTCAGCGAGTATCTGGAACGCCTGGCGCACAGTGCGGTACAGGACCGCCTGGGCGAGTCCGAGGAGCAACTGACGATGCTGCGCACCGAAATCGCCATTCTTTCGCAAGAAAAGGCTGCCTTGGAAGAGACATTGCGCTTGTTACGCATGCCTGCCATCGAACCTCTGCTGGTTTTTCTGCCAGCGATATTCCGCAATTTCTGGGGTGTTGTGCACCCGAACGAAGTGGCCATGATGGCGATGGCGTGCCAGACCATTACTATCCCGTCCCCGTATCCCGACCCGTCGCCCGAAACCGTGCTGTTCATGAAGCGGCGCTTGCAGTCGATGCCGCAAGACGAGCGTGATGCGATCCTGAATTTTTGCCGCAACTTGCCGCACCGCTTGCAAATCAGAGCTGAAATGCGCGGATTTTTCTCATAATGGAACAGGCACATCAATCCCTCATGAATACTCTGAACGCAGTGCTGCAACAACTGATAAAAAATAAGAATGAGAATGTCGAGATGCAAATGAATACGGGTGATTGCAAGGCTGACTACCACCGAGACAAGCTGGCGGAACTGGCGGCGAAACTGTCGGAAAAAGCCTTCTGGGTGGTCTGTGCCAATGGTGCGGAGAGCATGTTTTACGATGCCAGCACGCGCCTCTTGTGGAATGCCCAGCCGGATCCGCGCCGATGGAATGGGGCGCAGGAAGCGACTATTGGGATTGCCAAGAGGAAAATTGGAAATATCGGTTCCTGGCGCGTCCCGACGGAGCAGGAACTGCTGGAATTTCACAATGCGCCTGCCTGTCCTGGCAAGGCGGCTCCCTTTGATTTTTTCCTGCACCGCAGCCCCTGGCTGAATGTCAAGGGAACGGTGGCGGTTGGCACGGTTGCTGGCGATGGCGTCACAGAGGGCAATGCGCGTTTGATCGAAGTCAATGATCTTGTCGGCGAAGCAAGCTACGCTGAGTTCATCGAGCAGTGTGTCCAGCGCGGCTGGTCTCTGTTTGACGCGGGGGACACGCGTGCCACCGACCTGCTGGCGCCGTTGCGCGCCGCCGTGCCATTGCGTTTGCAATGGCGCGATATCGATTATCGCGGCATGCGCCTGCCGATGCTGGAAGACACGCAATTTGACGATGCCGCCAAGGGCATGTGGGAAGCCTGGGGCATGGATGCGGATACGTTGCGCGCGGAAGCGGTACGTGCGCGTAATCCGGCCGAAGATGTGCGCGATTGGGACGTCGCTATCGATTTTGGCACCAGCAGTACGGTGGTGGCGATCAACGAACATGGCAAGCGCAAACTGCTGCGCGTCGGTGTCGGCAATTTCCTGGACCAGGAAGAGGCCAGCAATTATGAGAATCCCACGCTGCTGGAGTTCCTGGACTGGACCGGCTTGATGCGCGTCTGGCAAAGCTGCGCTTATCGTCCGGATGTGGATTGGGAGCACGTGCGTTGTTCGCATGCAGCCTTGCAGGACTTCCTGTCCAGCGACAAGTCACACCAGATGATCGGCAGTTTGCTGATGCATATCAAGCAATGGGTGCTTGACGCAGAAGCGGGCAAGCGTGTCTTTATCACCGATGGTCGCCAGGTCGAACGTGAATTGCTGGCGCCCTCCGTGCGCAATCCAGTGCGCGGCATGCCGCTCGAGCTGCATGCCAGCGACGATTTCGACCCGGTCGAGTTGTATGCATGGTTTATTGGCATGAATATCAACTGGCGTGGGCGGGGCTTGTTTTTACGCTATTGCATGACGTTTCCCGTCGACTATCCGCAACTGGTGAAGGATAAGATCCTGGCCTCCTTCCGCCGCGGTCTGCAGCGTAGCCTGCCATCGACCCTCCTGACGGCGCCCGAGTTTCAGAACTTCCGGGTTGATGAAGTGGCTTCCGAGCCGGCTGCGTATGCAGCGGCAGCCCTGCCCAGCCTGGGAATATTGCCGACAAGGGAAGGTGTGGCGTATAGCGTGTTCGATTTTGGCGGAGGTACCAGCGATTTTGATTTTGGCCACTATCGCTTGCCGGCCGAACATGAAGATCCGGACTTGGAGCAGATACTGGAGCGCCATGGCGCCGCGGGCGACCGCTATCTGGGGGGCGAGAACTTGTTGGCAAATCTGGCTTATCGTGTCTTCCAGGACAATCTGACGGCGTGCCTGGAGCTGGGCGCCGTGTTTACCCGGCCTCCCGATGCCGATGCTTTCCCGGGCCATGAGCGTATCGTCGAGCAGGGCCGCTATGCCCGTACGAATACATTGGTGCTCATGAGCATATTGCGCCCCTTGTGGGAAACAGGGCGCATGGAGACGCAGAGTCCGACCGTCCCCTTGTTTGACCGTAGCGGCAAGCGTAGCGTGCTGCAGTTGAAAATCGCCAAGTCGGCGCTGCTCGATTATCTGGAGCAGCGTATCGGCCAGGGGGTGCTGGCCTTTTGTATCGCCATGCAAAAAGCATATCAGGATGCCGTGCCCGACCATGTACATGTTTTGCTGGCTGGCAATTCGAGCCTGTGCCGGCAGATTTCCGGCTATTTTGGGCTGGACGACGAGGACGCCGGCAAATCGCTGCATGCGAAAATGCAAGCATATATGGCGCAGGTATTTGGTGAAAAAGTCCCCGGCTTGACTGTGCATCCGGCCCTAGCGAGCAATCCGAAGGACCTGTTTCAACCCACTGCAAAAACTGGCGTTGCCTTGGGCCTGTTGCGCCTGTGTGACGGTGGCGTGGCCGCTGTGGTTGAGTATTCTCGTGGCGAGGCGCCGTTTTCCTATTACGTGGGACGTATTCGGCAAGACAAATTTCAGCCAGTGCTCATGCAGGGACATGCTTATGGAGAATGGGTGGAGCTGGGGCGGCCACGTGCAGGGGTATTTAAACTGAGTTACAGCCAGTCGCCGCTGGCCTACACGGGAGAGATGGAAGAGGGGGCACACGGATTATTGCAGATGCGCCTTGAGTTTGCCGGCATTGCCGATGGCCAGCGTGTGTTTGCGCGCGCCATCGAGCCTGCCGTCATCGACATCTGCACCGCTGCCGGCTTGTCGGACATCGATGCGGCCCTGGAGGCGCGGCGTATTGTGTTAAAACAATAGTCCGATACGGCACGAATGGCTGGCGACTGCCGCGAACCTGCTGATCGGCAGACGATGCGGCCGTTATCGCGCCTGACCCTGCTGCCGTATTTCACTGGGTAGCGCGACCGTTTGCCTGTACTGGTGGCCATCGCCATCAGCCTGCTGTTGTCGTCGCCGGGGTTATTGTAGAACAAGGCCAACAGCACGGTGTCATCCTTGCTGGCGAGTCCGCATCGCTTGCGGACCTTGCTGCTTGCCGAGCGCCGGAAGCAGGGTACAGTAGTGTCCTGGCGTTTTTCCTGGTTCCCTTGAGAAAGTAAAGCATATGACCCACATCCCCGAGTCGCAATTCGCCGACCGAGTCCGCGCCAGTTTTGATTTGCAGAACGCCATGACCCTGATCCGGGCCAGCCTGCCCATGGTGGCGCACGGCAGCACGGAAATCCATGTGCCGCACTGGAGCGGCATCGAGCAGCAGCACGGCTTCGTGCACGGCGGCGTGGTGGGCATGATCGCGGACTCGGCCGCGGGTTACGCGGCCATGACGATGGTGCCGGACGGCGCGTCCGTGCTGACGGTGGAATACAAGATGAATTTGCTGGCGCCCGCCGATGGCGAGAAACTGATTGCGCGCGGCAAGGTGGTGCGTCCCGGCCGCACGCTGATCGTCACGCAGGCCGAAGTGTTTGCCGTCAAGGATGACAAGGAAACCCTGTGCGCGCTGATGCAGCAAACCATCATGGTGATGCACGGCAAGTCCGAAAAGACGTGAGCCCGTGCACCGGGCCACGCCGTTCAAGCGGCCTTGGCCAAGCCTTCCGCTTCCCGAGCAGCGTTGACGCTGTCGCGCTGGCCCACTCTTGCCAGGAAGGCTTGCAGATGCGCCAGCGCGGACAAATCCACGCCCACGTTCGGCGCCCAGCCGGTGACGACGAACATATAGGCGTCGGCCACGGTGAAGGTGTCGCCCGTCAGATAGGCACGGCCTTCCAGGCGGCTGTCCACATACTTGTACTTCTTGCCTAGTTGCTCGACGAACAAGGCCTTGGTGGCGGCGTCGAAGCGGGGATCGAACAGGGGACTGAACGATTTGTGCAGTTCGGACGTGATGTAATTCTGCCATTCCAGCACCTTGTAGCGGGCCGGGCTGCCTACGGGCGGCAATAAATCCTGCCTGCCGGCCTGTTCGGCGATGTACTGGGCGATGACGGGGCCTTCGCTCAGGGTCGTGCCATCGTCGAGCGCCAGCAGCGGCACCTGGCCTTTCGGGTTGAGGTCGTAGTAATTGCCACCTTCCTGCGTGCGGTGCTGGCCCAGGTCGACCTTCACGAGGGTGAAGGCCGCCCCCGTTTCGCGCAGGAGGATGTGCGGTGCCTGCGAGCAGGCACCCGGCGAGTAGAAGAGTTTCATGGCGATCCTTGAACAGGTGGGAAAGCAGCCACTATAGTCCTGCGCCGCCGCACGGTAAATGCGTGTTCGTGTGGTTCGCCGTTGACGCCCGGTTTAGCCTTGCGCTGGCTCAAAGCCGGGGATAGCGCAAGGTGTCGAGCAGCAAGGTAAACGCGGGCGAGGGGTGGCGCCGGCTCGGGTAATACAGCTTGTAGCCCGCATACGCGGGGCACCAGTCGTCGAGCACGCGGATAAGGCGGCCATCGGCGACGTAAGGCTGTACCACATCTTCCGCCATGCAGGCTAGCCCCAGGCCATCGAGCGCCGAATGCAGCCGCATGGCCATGTTGTTATAGATCATCTGTCCTTCCACGCGCACTTTCAGCTCCTGCCCATCCTTGGCAAATTCCCAGGCATACAGGCCGCCCAATGTCGGCAGGCGCATGTTGATGCAATTGTGCGCCATCAAGTCCTGCGGCGTGGCCGGCGGCGGATGGCGGCTGAAATACGCGGGCGAGGCGACGACGGCCATGCGGAAATCGGGGCCGATGGGCATGGCGATCATGTCCTTGGCCACTTGCTCGCCCAGGCGCACGCCCGCGTCGCAACGGGCGGCGACGATATCGGTCATGCCATTGTCGACGACGACTTCGATGTGGATGTCCGGGTAGTGCGGCAACAAGCGGGCGATGGCCGGCTGCAGGACGGTCAGCGCCGCATGTTCGCCCGCACTGATGCGGATGTTGCCGGCCGGCTTGTCGCGCCGTTCGCTGAGCAGGGCCAGTTCCGCCTCGATCTCGTCGAAGCGGGGCGCCACCGTGCGCAGCAGCTGTTCGCCCGCTTCGGTCGGCGAGACGCTGCGCGTGGTGCGCACGAGCAGGCGCAGACCGAGCCGTTCTTCCAGCGCGCGCACCGTCTGGCTCAGCGCCGACTGCGACACGCCCAGCTTGGCCGCCGCCCGGGTAAAACTGCCGGCGCGGGCCACGGCCACGAAGGCGAGGATGTCGTTGAAGTTGGTTTGTGCCATTCATTAATCCTGCTAATAAGTTCATGCGGACTTTAGCATCTATTCATGGTAATGGGGAAGGCATACAGTGGGGGCATGAAAAATCTCCCCGCTCACGCCGCCGCGCCGCACAAGGCGGCCATCCTCGCCATCATTCTCGTCAGCTATGTGATGATCGTGCTCGACACGTCCATCGTGCTGACGGGCTTGCCGAAAATCCATCAGGAACTGGGCTTTACGGACACGGGCCTGGCCTGGGTGCAAAGCGCCTACACCTTGACGTTTGGCGGCTTGCTGCTGCTGGCTGCGCGCGCCGGCGACGTTTTCGGCCGGCGCAGGATGCTGCAGCTGGGCCTGGCGCTGTTCACCGTGGCGTCGCTGGCCATCGGCCTGGCGCAGTCGCCAGCCATGCTGATCGCCGCGCGCGCCATCCAGGGCACGGGCGCGGCCATCCTGGCGCCGTCGACCCTGGCACTGCTGCAAACCACGTTTGCGGAGGGGCGCGAACGCACGCGGGCCATCGCCCTGTACAGCGCCGTGGCCGGCATCGCCGCCAGCGTGGGCCTGGTGCTGGGCGGCGTGCTGGCCGAATGGCTGTCGTGGAGAGTCGGTTTCTTCCTCAACCTGCCCATCGGCGCGGCCATGCTGGTGGCCGCGCGCCGTTTCATTGCGGAAAGTGACCGCAGCCGGGGCTCGTTCGACGTGGCCGGCGCCGCCAGCTCGACCGTTGGCATGTCGGCCCTCGTGTATGGCTTGATACGCTCGGCCGGCGCCGGCTGGGGAGATGCCTTGACACAAGGCGCGCTGGCGGCGGGCGTGCTGCTGCTGGCCGCTTTCATATTGATCGAGCGGCGCGCCGCGCAAGCCATCCTGCCGCTGAGGCTATTTTCCGATAGGCAACGCAACGCCGCGTACGGGGCCAGGGTGCTGTTCCTGGGCGCCATGATCGGCTTCTTCTTTTTCACCACGCAATTTTTGCAAGTGGTGCTCGGCTATCCGCCATCGTTGACGGGCCTCGCCTTCCTGCCCATGACTTTGGTCAACTTTGCCGTCGCCCTGTGCGTGCCGCGCTTGACGCGGCGCTTCGGCAATGCGCGCCTGCTGGCCATGGGACTGGGCTTGACCATGCTGGGCATGGCATGGCTGAGCCGTGTCGGCGCGGACACGGCCTACTGGCTGGGCGTGGCCCTGCCGATGGTGCTGATCGGCGCGGGGCAGGGCATGGCGCTGAGTCCCCTGACGGCGGCCGGCGTGGCCGGCGTGCCGGCGCGGGATGCGGGCGCGGCATCTGGCATCGTCAACGTGGCGCACCAGCTGGGCAGTTCGCTGGGGCTGGCGACGCTGGTGGCGATCTCGGCTGTTGGCGCGGGCCAGCTGGCGGGTGTGCCTTTGCTGGCGCACCGCGTCACCGTGGCCCTGGGCAGCGCGGCCGTCATGCTGGCGCTGGCCTTGCTGCTGGTGCTGTCATGCCGCCGGCGCGGCTGACCGTTCACGCAGCAACCGTCCGGGCCCTGCGGCCGCCGCATTTTTCGGAGTGCTCCTATAGTGCTTGAGTTGCAGGGGTTTTACACTTCACCCCGCAATGACACAGGAGCGTGGCCAAGAAAGGGGCTTCCAGGAACGGACTGGAAGCGCAAGCCGGCCAGGTCGCCTGTGGGCGTGCGGCCATGGCCGCTAGAGCTCCGGGCGCCCTCATCAAATCCTTGATGTACCGCATGCAATCTCAGTCAGTTGCACCAATCAACATCGTAAAGGTACCGTTATGAATATTGGCTCTTTGGTCAAATCGGGGGTGGCCGCCGCGCTACTGTGGGCAGCGACCGGCCCGGCCTTCGCGGTCACCTGCACCTACATGAACGGAATCCAGCCGGCGGTGGGCGCCATGCCGCTGCAGGTCTCGGCGATCACTGTCGGGCGCGATGTGCCGGTGGGCACCGAAGTGTATCGCCAGACATTCAACATGGCCAGCGGCCAGGCGGTGAGAGCGGAGTGCCTGTATCCTCCGTATCAACAATTTACCGAGTTTATGGTTGAGGCAGGTTCCGGCCAGGCCAACTGGACCAGCGGGATGTATGCCGGTAAAGTCTACCAAACCAGCATTGCGGGACTGGGGGTTGCCTTCAACAGTACGGGCGGTCTGCTGCCCAGACAGACAGGCAAGGTATGGACCACTTGTGAAGCGGGCTATCGCTGCATTGTTCCTTTTGATGGGCCTGCCAATTTTGAATTGATATTGATCAAGCTGGGCGACGTGGCGCCGGGCGTGCTGCGGGGCGACTCACTGCCGACCGTCAGCCTGTTCGGCAATTTCGGCGATGCGAGAGTGCTGGGATTCAAGATGGGCGTCTCCGGCAGTCTGCAGATTGTCTCGCGCACCTGCCGCACGCCGGATGTGGCGGTGGCCATGGGCACGCACCGGCCCAAGGCATTGACCGGGGTCAACAGCGCCACTGGGTGGACGGATTTTTCCATTTCCTTGAACAATTGCCCGGCCTTCCATGGCACAGTGAACAAGACTCCTGCCAGCTGGGTCTCGCAAAGCGGCAACTCGCCGAGAGGCACGGGTGGCAGCGGAACCAGCGACAATAACAGCCTGCAGTACCGCATCGATCCAGCCGGCGCCGCGATCAACCCGGCCAACGGCGTGCTGGGCCTCGATCCCAGCCCTGCGGGCCGTCCTCCCGCCGCCAGCGGCATCGGCGTGCAGGTGGCGACCACGGCCGGCACGCCGCTGCCGTTGGCTATCAAGCGAAGCAGCGGGCTGACCCTGAGCGCCAGCGACCGCAGTTATACCATCCCCCTGCGCGCGCGCTACCTGCAGACCGGGGCCAATGTGACGCCGGGTCCGGCGAATGCGTCGGCGACGTTCACGATCAGCTATGAGTAATGTTGTTCAGGAAGCCGGGGCTGGGCCGGCTGACGGCGTGCCGGTACAGATGCGGCGCCGCCTCGGGCGTCGTCCGGTAGAACAGGACAGCGCGCAGTGTCAAGCCAGCGCCGCGGCCGACCATTCGCGCAGCATCTGGCCGAACGCTTCGGCCGCCGCCGTCTGGCTGGCGGCACGCCGGAGCAACTGGAACTGAGCAGCGGGCAGGGCGGGCAAGCCAAACTGCCCATCGATGACGACCATGCCCGCTTCCAGGTCGCCTTGCGGCAGGGCCGTGATCGCCAAGCCAGCCAGCACGGCGGCGCGCAAGCCCTGCTGGCTGGGCGAGGTGAACGCCACGCGCCAGTCGAGGCCGGCGCTCTCGAGGGCATCGACGCCCACTTGCCGGTGCATGCACGGCGCCGGTGAAAACGCCAGCGGCAGGGGCGGCGCGCCGTCGTGGCGGAAATCCTGCGCCGCGGCCCAGACGAAGCGCGTGCGGCGCAGCACGGCCGCCTCGTCGCCGCTATTGGCCGGGGCCATGATGACGGCCAGGTCCAGCGCATCGGCGGCGACCAGTTTCTGCAAATCAAGATAAGTGCCGACCGTCACGTCCAGGCGCACGGCGGGAAACAGGTGCGCGAACTGCGCCAGCAGGGCCGGCAGGCGCGCGCCCATGAAATTTTCCGGCACGCCGAAGCGCACGGCGCCGGCGATCGAGGAACGCTGGAAGCGGCGCGACAGGGCATCCTGGGCCGCCAGGATCTGCCGCGCGTGGCGCAGGAAATCCTCGCCATCTTCCGTCAGGCGCAGGCTGCGCGTCGTGCGCACCAGCAGCGCCGTGCCCGCCTGATCTTCCAGGCGGCGGATCTGGTGGCTGATGGCGGACTGGCTCAGGTGCAGCCGTTCGGCGGCGCGCGTAAAGCCGCCCGTGTCGTGCACGGCCACAAAGGCGCGCAGCAGGGCGGTATCGAAGTCCATGGGTTTCCCGTGATTCATGATGAGAATGAATGAATTGTACAAAATTTTATCATTTCCCTCATGAGTCGAGGCTTTCTAGAATGGCGGCTCGCGGTGCGCCGTCTCTACGCGCCCCTCCATGACTACCGACATCAAGGCTTCGATGCTACCGACTACTTCGCAACAAAATGCACTGACCCTGGCCGCCGTGTGCCTGGCCTCGCTCATGTTCGGCCTGGAAATTTCCAGCGTGCCCGTCATTCTGCCCACCCTGGAAACGGTGCTGCATGGCGGCTTCAAGGACTTGCAATGGATTATGAATGCCTACACGCTGGCTTGCACCACCGTGCTGATGGCAACCGGTACCCTGGCCGACCGCTATGGCCGAAAACGCTTGCTGCTGGCCAGTCTGGCGCTGTTCGGCCTCAGTTCGCTGGCATGCGGCTGGGCCGGCAGCACGGGCGTGCTGATCGCCGCGCGCGCACTGCAAGGCATGGCCGGCGGCGCCATGCTGATTTGCCAGGTGGCCGTGCTGTCGCAGCAGTTCCCGGCCGGCGCCGCGCGGGGCAGGGCGTTTGGCGCCTGGGGCATCGTGTTTGGCCTGGGCCTGGGCTTTGGCCCCATCATCGGCGCGGCCATCGTCGCGCTGTCGAGCTGGCAATGGGTATTTCTCGTGCACGGGCCGCTGGCCGTCGTCGCGCTGCTGCTGGCGGGCCTGGGCGTGAGCGAATCGCGCGACCCGCAGCGGCGCAAGCTGGACGTGGCCGGCATCGCCACCCTGTCGCTGGCCGTGTTCAGCCTGGCCTGGTGCATCACGCAGGGGCCGGCCCTGGGATTTTCCGACCCGCGCAGCGTGGCCAGCCTGGCCGTGGCGCTGGCCGGTTTTGCCGCGTTTGCCGTCATCGAACGGCGCCAGCCTGAGCCGATGATCGATTTTTCCGTCTTTCGCATCCGCCGTTTCTCGGGCGCCTTGCTCGGTTCGGCGGGCATGAATTGCAGTTTCTGGCCTTTCATGATTTATCTGCCCCTGTACGTGCAATATGGCCTCGGCTACGGCAGCCTGGGCACGGGCCTGACCTTGCTCGCCTACACGGTGCCCACCTTGCTCATGCCGCCGCTGGCCGAGCGGCTGGCGCTGCGCTACCGGGCCGATGCGGTCATTCCCGCCGGCTTGCTGGCCATCGGCGCAGGTTTCCTGCTGATGTTGTGGGGCAGCCGTGCCGAAACTGCCACCTGGCTGACCATCCTGCCCGGTTGCCTGCTGGCCGGCACGGGCCTGGGCTTGACGAATACGCCCGTCACCAACACGACGACGGCCGCCGTGCCGGGCGAGCGGGCGGGCATGGCGTCCGGCATCGACATCAGCGCGCGCATGATCAGCCTGTCGGTGAATATCGCGCTGATGGGCTTTATTCTCGTCGCTGCCATCCAGTCGGCCCTGCGTCAGCATGTACCCGGCGGACTGGACGCGGCTACCTTGCGCGCCATGGCGGAGGATTTGTCGGCAGGCAAGGGCGCCGGCGCGCTGCCGGCCGGCGTGGCGAAGCTTGCGCTGGCACAAGGCTTTGGCGCCGTGATGCTGTACGGCGGCGTGGCCGCCTGCCTGTTCGCCGTGGCCAGCTGGCTGGTGTTTCGGGCCGGGAGGACGAGCGCGCCAAGGGGCGGGGAGGCTATAATCGGGTCACGTTGACAAGTGTTGCTCAACGTCATTACGAGGCCGCCCATGCATAAACTGATTTCCGAACTCACCCGCCTGTACCTGTTCGAGGAACAGCAGCACTACGTCGATGCGCAGGGCGGCGTCCAGCCGTTGACGCCGGCCGTGCTGGCGCGCCACCTGGCGGGCGAGCAGATGGTGGCGGTGCAGCTCGTGAGCGAACGCGGCCTGGCGCGCGCGCTGGTGCTGGAGTTTGGCGGCAAGGGCGGCGGCGAAGCGCACTGGAGCGCGCTGTGCACGATCGCCAATGCCGTGCAGCATGAGCTGGACTTGCCTGCGCCCGCCGTCAGCATCTCGGGCACGGCGTTCCAGCTGTGGCTGTCGCTGGCCACGCCCGTGCCCGCCGCCCAGGCGCGCCAGTTCGTGCAGCTGCTGCGCTCGACCTTCTTGCCCGCCTCGACCGACATCCTCGCCGTCGCGCCGCCAGACTACGTGGCGCAGGCGGCGCTGCCGCCGTGTTTGCAGCCGTCGGGCAAGTGGGCCGCCTTCATCCACCCCAGCATGGGCGCCGCCTTCGTCGACGAACCGGGCCTGGACATGCCGCCGCCACCGGCCGCCCAGCTGGGCTTCCTGGAAAGCTTGCGCAGCATCAACCCAGCCCAGTTCGCGCAGGCGCTGGCGAAATTGCAGGGACATGCGGGGCTGGTCGATGCCGTGCCTGCGCCCGTTCCCGTCGCCGCCGCATTGCCAGCAGCAACGTCCGCTACTGCGCCTGGCTTGCTGCTGCAGGATGCCACGCTGGAAGACATCGTGCGCTGGCTGCATGCGCGCCATATCGAGCCGACGTTCCGGCACCGGTTGCCGTAGCGGGGGCGCTCGCAGATGTCGGCAGCAGGCAGCTATAGCCGGCATTTTCCGTGTGAGAATCGGAGAGTATTGTTGTTGTAAGTTATTGTATTATGAGCAATTCTGGCAATCTTCATTTCCTGACAAATGAGCAAACGAGCAATGGTTTCATTAGCGATTTTGATTGCTACCTCTATCGTTATTTATACCCAATTGACGATTTTTGTCGTTCCACCTGTTGAGAGCCTGCCTGGCGGGATGACAATTGTTTTTCCTCGTCTGGGCAAGACCAACTTCATCGACAGTCCCGATGCGATGTGTGAACGTAATGCGGGCCAAGTCAGCTTGTTATGCCGTGGAACCACCCTTGGCGCCGTCGCTGCGAAGGCGAGAATAGTTGCGCGACTGCCATACAGCGAGACGCTTTATCGCATTTCTACCCGTGGCAATAATTCCGCCAAGTAAGCTAGTCATGCTCGGCGGTGGGGGCTGACTTCGGCCAGAAACGGACAGTCGGCAATTGACCAATTAAGCTTTACTCAGAAAGTCAGCATGTCTCACCGTGATCCTTTTGATGTTATTTCATCCACCGTTGATCTGGATGATCCGGTAGAGCACGGTGATGCTCAACGCTTTATGGTTAACGCCCTGGCTCGGGTGATCGAATGTCTACCCGTTACCGCGCAGTCTTCTGTTTTGGCTGCTAAACGATATCTTGAGGGCGCGGCAACGGATAGCGAGGCCTTAGCTGTCCGGATGAGGCTTTGGGAGACCATCCGAGGACGCGATATGTCGGATGACCCTGAGGTGTTGCGTATCAGAACCACGATTTGTGCGCTGCACGGCATGGACGCTGAAGCACCTTACGACAAGTTGGAGTACTTTCTGTTTTTTTGGGAGCGCAGCGGCTTAAGCATGGTCGAGCTAGCTGGAGCTATGTTCGACACATACGGCGTTGTTTATCACGACGCTTAATCTGCTGCGGTGGCATATGTCGAATGCGTCAGATCTATGTCTGCTGTGGGGCGAAAGCGGACACTACAGTGTAGCCGCAGCGTCGGGCCACTTTGCCATCTCCAGATAACATGCGGCCTGTGGCATAGCAGCCCTGGCGGCATTCATCTCAAAAGCATGCTGACTCAAGCCGCCATTTCCCTGGCCAAAGTCAATACCAATTCCTCCGCCCCCATTTCCCGCGCCAGCGGCGCGCCCTGGCCGGCCCATTGCGCGGCGAATTCGCTGTCGCCGTGCCGGCTTGCCAGCGCGTTCAACTGCTTGGCGGCATCGTAGGCGACGGGATAATCGGCTGGCGGCGGGCTGCCCGGCGCTTCGCCGTATTCGATCAGCCGGTTCACCATGCCGCGCGCCAGGCGGCCCGAGAGCACGCTGGTCAGGCGCGTGCTTGCGGCCCGCGCGCTTTGCAGGTTGGCGCGGTAGCCCGCATTGGCCGACGATTCCGGGCACAGCACGAAGGCCGTGCCCAGCTGCGCGGCTGCTGCGCCCAGGTCCAGCGCGGCGCGGATGCCTGCTCCATCCATGATGCCGCCGGCGGCGATGACGGGGAGGGCAGTGCGGCCTGCCAGCAGCCGCAGCAGCACGCTGGTGCTGTGGCGCTCGTCGGGCGCCTGCGGGTCGAACGCGCCCCGGTGTCCGCCCGCTTCCACGCCCTGCGCCACGATGGCGTCGACGCCCGCCTGTTCGATCAGCTGCGCCTCGCGCAGATTGGTGGCCGTGGCCATGGTGTAGATGCCGGCCTGGCGCAGGGCGGCGATCTGCGGCTGCGCCGGCAAGCCGAAATGGAAGCTGACGGCGGCGGGGCGCAGTTCCAGCAGCAGGGCAAACGCTGCCTCATTGCCGAGAAAGGTTTGATATATCTCATCGAGTGCCACAGGCACGGGCGCGCCCAGCTCCGCGAACAGGGGCGCCAGATGGGCCAGCCAGGCCGCTTCACGCCGGGCATCGCGTACCGCCGGCGCGTGGCAGAACACATTCACGTTGAAGGGGCGGTCCGTCAGCGCGCGGGTTTCCTCGATCGTCTGGCGCGCCTGCGCCACCGTGCCGGCGCCGATGGCCAGCGAACCGAGGCCGCCCGCATGCGAGACGGCGGCGGCCATGCGCGGCGTGGAGACGCCCGCCATCGGCGCCTGGATGATGGGGTGCTGCAAGCCGAGGCGGTCGAGGAAGCGCTGGATTGAAGTCATGATGTTTCCTTCATCAAGTTGAGGATGCCGCATTCAATTCTTATTTTGAGAATATAATAGCATGATAATTCTTAAATGGAGAACATGATGGACATGGAATCCCTGACGATTTTCTGTGCCGTGGCGAGTGAACTGAGCGTCACCCAGGCGGCAGCCAGGCTGGGCCGCGCGCCGTCCAGCGTGACCACGCGCATCCAGCAGCTGGAAGCCGATATCGGCGCCGAGTTGTTCGTGCGCACCAATAAACGCATGGCGCTGACGGCGGCGGGCGAGCGCTTTCTCGAGTATGCGCGGCGTTTGCTGGCGCTGGCAGACGAAGCCCGCCATGTCGTCACGGGCGGGCGCGAGGGCGGCACCTTGCGCGTGGGCAGCATGGAAAGCACGGCAGCCAGCCGCCTGCCGGCGCTGCTGGCCGCGTATCACGCCCGCCATCCGGACACGCGCCTGGCGCTGAGCACGGGGCCGTCGCGCCCCCTGATCGAGCAGGTGCGCACGGGTTTGCTCGACTGCGCTTTCGTCGCCTTGCCGCCAGCGTTCGGCGGCGCCGCCGCCCTGGAGGAGCTGGGGCTGGCATCGACCGCCGTGTGGCGCGAGGAACTGTGCTTGCTGCTGCCGGCCAGCGAAGGGCAGGCGCGGCGCCCCGCGGACGTGCGCACGCGCTCGCTGGCGGCCTTTCCCCAGGGCTGCACTTATCGCGGTATCGCCGAAGAGGTGCTGGGCGTGGCCGGCAGCACGCAGTGGCGCGTGCAGGAGCTGAGTTCGTATCACACCATGATCGCCTGCGTGGCGGCCGGCGCCTGCGTGACCGTGCTGCCGGCCAGCGTGCTGGCGCTGTCGGACGCGCCGGCCACCTTGACAACACTGTCCGTCGGGCAAGCCGACACGGTGCTCGTGTGGCGCGCGGGCTTCGACGTGCCCGCGTTCCAGCACTTGCTGGCGCAACTGGCCGAGGCGGTGCCGTGAGCGGGGCCGCCAGGCTGCGTGCGGCCATCGCCGCGGCGGCCATTCTTGCCATCGGCATGGGCTTCGGCCGCTTCGCCTTCACGGCCATCTACCCGCACATGGTGGGAGAGGGCGTCTTGAGCTTGCGCGACGGCAGCCTGGCCGCCTCGGCCAACTATGCCGGTTATTTGCTGGGGGCGATCCTGGCCATGCGCGCGCGGGCGCCCGGCGCGCACCGGCTGTGCCTGTGGTCGGTGGCTGGCACGGCGCTGTGCCTGGGCGTGCTGGCCTTGCCGATGCCCGTCTGGCTCATCGTGGCCGTGCGGGGCGCGGCGGGCGTGTTCAGCGCCCTGGCCATGGTGGCAGCCTCGCTGTGGCTGCTGGTGCAGCGCGGGCATGGCCGCGGCGCGCCGCTGCTGTACGCGGGCGTGGGCGCGGGCATTGCCGTGTCGGCCGAATTGCTGGTGCTGGCATCGCAGCTGGGCTGGCGCAGCGCCGGCATGTGGCTGCTGCTGGCCGGCGTCGCCGTGCTGCTGGGGCTGGCGGCCGCGCCCGCCATTGGCGCAGGCGGCCAGGCGACGCCGGACGCGCCGCCGCAAGCTGTTACATCGACCCTGGCGCCCGTGTCGCCATGGCCGCTGGTGCTGATCTACGGACTGGCGGGACTCGGCTACATCGTCACGGCCACCTACTTGCCCGTGCTGGTCGGCGCGGCCTTGCCCGGGCTCAATTCCGCCCACGTGTGGGCCGTCTTCGGCCTCGGCGCGGCGCCGTCGTGCTTCCTGTGGCACCGGCTGCACGAGCGCCTGGGCACGCGCCGGGCGCTCAGGCTCAATTTGCTGCTGCAGGCGCTGGGCGTGGCCTTGCCCGTGCTGGCGCCGTCGGCCGCCGGCTACCTGCTCAGCGCCATCCTCGTCGGCGGCACGTTCGTCGGCACGGTGACCATCGCCATGCCGGCCGCGCAGCGGGCCGCCGTCAGGGCAGGCACGAACATGATGGCCATCATGACGGTGGTGTATGGCGTGGGCCAGATCATCGGCCCGGTGCTGGCCGGCAGCCTGTATGCGCAGTCGCACAGTTTCAACAGCGCACTATTGGCGGCGGCCGGCGCGCTGCTGCTGGCGATTATCGTCAGCCTGCGGCTGTAGGCCGCCGCTTTAAATGCTCACTGGGAATTTTTAGGACTGTTCTGATTTCGGTCAAGAAAGTCTGTCGCTACACTTCAATACATCACGGGTTCGTGCCAGCCGCCATGCGCTTGGCATGCCCGGTTCCTGATCCCCCTTATTGGAAAGTAGCGGCAATGACCAAGCAAATACAGCAGCATTCTCCCCGCGTGACGGGATTGCGCAATCGGCTCCCCCTGAAGGGAGCCAACGGCTTTCGCAGCGCCGACCTGCTCGACGTGCTCATCGACTTTCTTGGATTGAAGAACGATGCGGCCCTGGGGCGCGAATTGCGGGTGTCGGCCCCCATCCTTTCCAAAATCCGGCATGGGGCATTGCCCGTCAGCGCCGCCATACTCATACGCATGCACGAGGTGAGCGGGCTGAGTATTCATGAACTGCGGGCATGCATGGGCGATCATCGCGCCAATTTCGGCATGCTCGACGACGAGAACAGCCAGTAAGAGGTTTGCCGCCCGGCATTCCTGGCGTCCCCGACTCTTTGTCCATCCATGCGCCTCAACCCAAGGAAAATTTCCGTGAAAACCCTCAGTTCCCCTGTGCGTAGCGAATTTCATGCCCTGCGCGTGCTGACCTTGACGCCTGATTCGGACAAGGGGGGGACGCGATGGCTGGGCACGATGCTGGGCGCCATCGATATCGCGAATGTGAAAAGTATCAACTCCCTGCGCTTGATTCCCTCGCTCTTGCGCGAAGGGGAGGTCGACGTGATCGTCGCGGATGTCGAACACGGTGGCCTGATGGTGCCGACCTTGCTCCAGACGCTGGATGCGGCCAGTCCGCTGGCGCGTTTTCCGCATGTGCTGTGGGTAGGCCAGCCAACGCTGCTCAATTTACTGCATGGGCAAGCTGCGGCGACGCTGGAAAAGCCGGCGGTGCCCCGCATCGGCGGCCTGTCCGTGACGGCGTTATTGGCGCATGCCCGCCTGGCGCATCGCGCAGGCATCAATGTCGGCATGGTCTACGGTGGCGGCAATGCCGCGTTTGCCGAGGCCTTGCGCGCCTTGCTGCTGGTCCCGCCGATCAAGCGGCAGGTATCCTGTTGCGTGCCACCCGATGGCCCGACGGAAGCCGACGTGATCGAGGCGTTGACGACAGGCAAGAATCTGCGCGTGATGCTGCAGCCGCAGTACGATTTGCGTACCCGGCGCATCATCGGCGCCGAGGCGCTGCTGCGCTGGAATCATCCCGGCGTTGGCGAAGTGCCTCCATCGGTGCTGATTCCGATGGTTAATCGCCTTGGCCTGCACCTGCTGTTGTTCAGCTTTATCGAGACGCGCGTGATCGACGTCCTGCTGGTGCTCAAGAGCCGCCAGGTGACGTTGCCCATCGCGCTGAATGCCTCCGCCGAAACGGTGTGTACGCCGGGTCTCGCGCAGCGGCTGGCTGAAAAAATGCAGCGGGCGGGCGTGCCGCCGCAGTTGCTGAAAATTGAATTGACTGGCGATCTGCCGGTCGCCGATGAGCTGCTGCTGTCCGCCTCGCTCAATATGCTGCGGGCGAAAGGGTTTCCCGTCTCGCTCGATGATTTTGGGCAAGGCTCATCGACCCTGAATCTGCTGGCCAGGATGTCCTTTGACGAGGTCAAGATCGACGGGGCGTTTGTGCGCGACATGAAAACCAGCGCTTCCGCGCAGGCCGTGATCGCCGCGACGGTCAATCTGGCACGGCTGATGAATCTGAAAGTGGTGGCGGAAGGTATCGAGGAATCGTCTTGCATCGAGGCACTGTGCCAGCTTGGCTGTCCCACGGGTCAGGGCTATGCCTTGGCGCGCCCGATGGAACTGCGGGACTTCTTCGACAGTGTCAGCAATAAATAATACGTGCCTTCTGGCAATGCAATAAAGGTAATTTTATTGCGGCTTGTGTCTGAAGCAGGAGGAATCGAAGCTTTTTTGTTGCACAGGAGCACCTATGTTAATAAACTGCATTTCGTATGGCGGCCGTGGCGCAAATAGGAGTAATCTCATCAAAAGAAACTTTTTTCATACAGCGTCTGGTCCTTCTCCATGCCGATGAAACGCTTACGAATTGCCTTGCTCGACGATCATGCCGTGGTGCGGCATGGTCTCGTGGCCCGCCTCACGGCGGAACAGGATATTGACGTCGTGGGCGCCTACAGTACCAGCCGCGAGCTGATGGCGGGCCTGCTCCTGAAGCCGGCTGACGTACTTTTGCTCGACTATGCGCTGGGGCCGGACGAACTCGATGGCGTCTCCCTGATCCGCGCGCTGCGGGCCAAATTTCCCGATTGCCCCATCCTGGTGTTGTCCACGCATCATGAGCCGGCCACGGTGGCGCTGGCCTTGCGCGTCGGCGCCCGTGGATTCGTCGGCAAGGGCGAGGACATGGCGGAGCTGGTCAAGGCATTGCGCAAGGTGGTGTCGGGCGCCGTGTACCTGAGCGCCGAGATGTCTTACCGGGTGGCGGAGGCCACCACCACCTTTGATGCGCGAGAAGGCGATGACGGCGCGGATGCGCTGCTGCTGGGGGCGGCGCTGTCGGCGCGCGAGCTCGAGGTGATCCGTTGCTACCTGGCGGGCATGACGGTGACGGAAATCGCCGAGAAATTCAAGCGCAGCATCAAGACCATCAGCTCGCAAAAGACCACCGCCTTCCGCAAACTGGGTGTGACGTCGAACAATGAACTGTTCAAGATCCGGCATACCATAGGGGACGCATGAGGCGCTGGCGTGCCAGCATCGTTGCGTTCCTGCTGGCTGCCTGTTGCACGGCGCTGCAGGGGCAGGAAAGGGTCTATCCGCTCAGCGCCGCCGAGCAGGCCTGGGTGCGCGCGCATCCTGTGCTGAAACTGGGCTTGCTGCAGAACCGTGCACCTTTCGAATCCATCCAGCGCGGCGCGACCGGGGTTGGCATCGGCCCGGAATACATCAAGGTCATTGAGCGGCATAGCAACCTGACCTTTGACATCGTGACCGTGGCCGATACGGACAGCGGCCTTGCCTCGCTGCGCGACAGACGCGTTGACTGTCTTCCCGCGGTGCGCAGCATCGGCACGCCGCCGCAGGTGCCCGGCATCAGCTACAGCTTGCCGTACCTGTCGACGGCAGCCATCGCCGCCACGCGTGAACGGGATGAGTCCCGTACCGATGGCATTGCATTCGATGGCAAGACAGTGGCGCTGCCAGCCGCGGAAGCTGGCCTGTTCGGCCCGTTCCTGCGCCAGCGCTACGGCGGCATGCGCATCGTCGTCAGCCCCACCATGCGTCAGGCGCTGGCGCTGCTGTCGAAGGGCGGCGCCGACGTCGCCATCGGCAGCAAGGCGCAGTTATTGCCGGGTTTAATGCGCGAGGAAGGTGCCGGCCTGCATTTTACGGAACTTCCCGTAGCCATGACGTCCGACGTGCGCATGGCGCTGCGCGATAGCGACCCCTTGCTGGAATCGATCGTGAATAAATCGCTGGCCGCGATGACCCCGGCCCAGATCCGGCTGGTACGCCAGGATTGGCTGGGGGCACCAGACGACGATCACTCGGGCATGCTGTTCGCGGTGGACCACTTTGGCGAGCATGTGGGCATTGCCGCCGCCTTGCTGCTGATCCTGGCGGGCCTGGCGTATCAGGCCTACAGCGCACACCGGCGTGCCTTGCGCAATGAACGCAGGGCGGCCATGTTCCTGGCCGTGATGAGCCATGAAATCCGCTCGCCCATGAATGCTGTGCTGGCGTCGGTGGAATTGCTGCGTTCCACGCCCATCAATGCCGAGCAGCGTCACTTTGTCGACCTGGCCAGCAACGGCGGGAACATCCTGCTGCGTTTGCTTGACGACGTGCTCGACGTCTCCAAGCTGGAGGCGGGGCAACTCACGCTCAGCCTGGATGCCGTCGATGTCGTGGCCCTGGCCAGCGACGTGGCGGCCTTGCAGCAGTTGCGGGCGCGCGAGAAGGGCATTACGCTCGCGGTGGCGGTGCCCATGGCGGTGCCGCGGCTGATGCTGGATGAGGCCAGGCTGCTGCAGGTGCTGCACAACCTGGTCTCGAACGCCATCAAATTTACGGCAACAGGCGGCGTCGAGATTCAGATTGCCATGCTGGAAGACGGGCAGGGGCCGGCGCGGCTGGAAATTGCCGTCGCCGATACGGGTATCGGCATAGCCGCCGCTGTGCAAGCGACCCTCTTCCGGCCGTATGTGCAGGTGGAGGGCACCTATAAGCGCTCGGGTGGTACCGGCCTGGGCCTGGTCATTTGCCGCGAACTGGTGAATCTGATGCAGGGCACGATCACCATCGACAGCGAAATGGGCAGGGGAACGCGCATGGTGATTTCCCTGCCTGCGGAAATGGCATCCGGGGCCGCTCCGGCGGTCGATGTGGCCGCTGCCAGGCCTGCTCCGGTGGGCGGCATGGCGGCGCAGCGCCTGTCCATTCTGGTGGTCGAGGATGTGCCGGCCAACCAGGCCGTATTGCGGGCCCAGCTCGCCAGCCTCGGCTGCGATGCGGATATTGCCGAGAATGGCGCCCAGGCATTGGCCAGTTTCAGCCTGCGCGAATATGACCTGGTACTGATGGATTGCGATCTGCCTGATATCGACGGCTACCGCGTGACAGTTGAATGGCGGCGGCGCGAAGCGGACCTGGAACAGGCGCGCTGCCCGGTCATCGCAATTTCCGCATCGACGGGAACGGAGCATGCCGAACGCTGCTTTGAGGCTGGCATGGATGGCATATTGAGCAAGCCGATCCGATTGGCGAAACTGCAGGATATCGTCGAACTGTGGTGCGACGTGACCTTGGAACTGCGTGCGCCGCCGCTGGAGACGTTGACGGTATTTGATCTGCCGCAAGTGCGCGCCGCGTTCGCCAACGATATGGGCGAGTTGCTGCAGGCCATGGTCATGCAGGAAAGGGATGCCGCCCTGCGCGCCGCGCACCGCCTGCATGGCGCGGCCCTGGCCATGCAATGGACAGAGATGGCGCAGCCGGCAGGGAAACTGGAGAGCCTGTTGCGCGACGCCGCAGCGCTGACCGACGCGCGTTGCAGCCCGCTCCTGCAGGCCCTGGTGGCCGCCTGGCGCACCCGTGGCCAGCATTGATTTCAATCGAAAGGAGCATCATGTCGCGAGGTATCAACAAGAATAAGAAAGAGGCAATGGGGATGTTGGCGTTGATGTTGCCTACTACCTTGCTGTTCCTGCTGCTGTCCGGCATGGATCCGACGACGTTGCCGTTGGCATCCCGGCCCTTGCCACTCGGCCTGCCTGCGACGCTCGGCAATTTTCCGATAGCCGCCGCGATCCTTTACATCAGCATGGGGTTGACGGGGCTGGTGCTGGCACTGCTGCCGGCAACCCTGTCGCGCAAGAAAACCTTGCTGTCCGGATTCCTGCTGCTGGCGGCGGCGGCGTTAATGGGCCTGTTTTCCCGCTCGCCCTTTGAGTTATGCTGCTGGAGTTTGCTGGGCGGCATCGGATGCACCATGAATATATGTGCCTGGATCAGCATAGGGGTCGCGCATTTTCCGCGCCACTGCGCGATGGTGGTGGGGCTCATGAACTGCCTTGCCGTGGCCAGTCATATAGTCGCTACCAAACTCGTCGCCATTCGCCAGGCCTTCAACGAGCAGGGGAAACTGCCCCTGTTACCGGCCCTGGCCGGCGTGCTCATCCTGATCCTTCTGTATATCCTGATCTGGCATCTCTTTCAGCAAGTCAGCGCCGCCGGTGAGCGAGGCTTCATCCGTCCCGAGGCCAGAAGTCCTGTGGGGGCGGTCTGGTCCCGCGGCCCGCTGCTGCTGTTTTTGGCTGCCATCTGCCTGCCATTGAGTACGGGCAATTTTGATTACCTGTATAGCGCTTACCTGCGCGAGACACTGGGATTGCCCATCAGGACGGCACAAATGGCGATGGGCATTGCCGTGATTTCAACCTTGCTGTCGCCGCTGGGTGGCTGGCTGGGGGACCGCTATGGCGCCATGAAAACACTGTTGCTGACGCTTCCCGTCACGGCTGCTGTCGGCGGCCTGATATTTCTGGGATGGCGTATGCCCTTGAGTATCCTCATGTTGCTGGTGTTTCTGGTGGGCCTGGGCCTGAGCGCGGTGTTCTATGTCAACATCCTGGCGGCCCTGATCCAGTCGGTGTCACCCATGCAGAACATGCGGGCGGCGGGCTTGTTCTATGTCGCGTTCAACCTGGGCATTCCTTTCGCGGATGTGCTTTTCACCCATCTGAAAGAGATGGTCGGCTGGACGTCGCTGGTGTTATTGCAGCTGGTCTGCCCCTTGATACTGGCCACCATGCTGGTCTGGCTGGCGCAGAGATGCCTGACGCCTGGCGATCAGGCGGTGCTGCCAGGCTGACCGGCCAGCAGCCTTTCACCTCGCCTGCAAGCGCCGTCTTGCAGGCGCTCCCCACAGTTTTCATCCCCGCACTGCCTCCCCATTCGCTCCAGTCACGCCGCAATGCCAGCTTGCCATGCAGGCAGCCTGCCTCCTGCGCATGTCGTCGCCGAGGCGCATAAAAGCGCCGTTTGTCCGGCGGCGCGGATTTTTAAGACCATTCTCATATCGACAAGTATCGCTGCTCTGTACAGTACGAATCTGCATCAACAGCCGCGTTTCCACATTAATTGGTGCGCATCTACCTTTATCTTTCAGGAGTAGTCTCAATGAAATCCCAAGCCCGTATCTTCGCCGTTCTGCTGGCCGCCGCTGCAACCCAATCCGCTTTCGCTTCCGACGGCACGATCAATTTCACCGGCGAACTGGTTGACTCGACTTGTGTCGTCACCGTCAATGGACAGTTTGCTTCTTCGGCTGCCACCGTCGTCACCTTGCCGAAGGTTTCGGCCGCCGTGCTGAAAACGGTGAAGCAAACTGCAGGCCAGACCGGTTTCAATATCCAGTTGAGCGCGTGTACCGGCAGCTCGACGACGGCCGCCGCGTATTTTGAAGCGGGCCCGGGCGTCAATCCGCTGACCAACAACCTGTTCAGCAAAGGCGGCGCCAAGAATGTTGAACTGCAATTGATCGATGCCACTAACAACAAGGAGATCAAGGCTGGCGATTACAGCCAGGAAAAAACCACCAGCCACATCCAGAAAAATGCCGTTGGCTCCACGGTTTTGCCGTATGTCGTGCAATACATTGCCACTGGTGAAGCCACCGCCGGCACCGTGATCGGCACCGTGACGTATTCGATCAATTATCAGTAATCACACCACCACGCAAGCGTGTCACCGTCCGAAGGGCGGGGCGAGCTTGCGGCATTCATTGGGGAATCTGCGCATGTCTCGTCATTATTCACTGCAACGTCCGTTCTTGTTGAGCCTGGCCTTGCTGTTTTGTTCTTCGTCCATGGCCAGCGTGGTGATTACCGGCACGCGCCAGGTATATCCGGCCAAGCAGAAAGAGATTACCGTCAAGCTCATTAACGACGGCGGCCAGCCGGCGCTGGTGCAGGCGTGGCTCGACAGCGGCGATGTCGCCTCGACACCGGCGACCGCCAAAGCACCCTTCGTGCTGACGCCGCCGCTGGCGCGCATCGATCCGGGCAAAGGCCAGAGCCTGCGCCTGATGTTTACCGGCGCTGCCTTGCCATCGAATAAGGAATCCGTGTTCTGGCTGAACGTGCTGGAAATTCCGCCCAAGGTAAAGGAGTCCGGTGAGAATACCCTGCAGATGGCGTTCCGTTCGCGCATCAAGGTGTTTTATCGCCACGAGGGACTGGCCGGCTCTCCTGACGAGGCTATCGAACAGGTGCAATGGCGTGTTGTTTCCGCCGCTAATGGGCAAGGTTACGCCCTGGAAGCTTACAACCCATCCGCTTTCCACGTTTCCCTGGTGGCCCTGACCCTGGTGGCGGGCGCCGAGCGCAACGACAGCGAAGACGGGATGGTCGCGCCGGGCGAAAAAAAGCAGTTTTCCCTGCCAACCTTGAAGACCTTGCCGGCCGCCGGCGCGCAAGTGGAATTTAATGCGATCAATGATTACGGTACCCAGGTACCGACCCGGCGCGTCCTGTCGGCGCCGGCCGCACGGCTCGCGCCTTGAGGTACGGTATGAGCCATACCCGCTTTCAGATCCGCTATCGTCCGCAACGCAGCAATCGCCTGGCCGTCCATGCCCTTGCGCACACGGTGGTCAAGGCACTGGCAGTGGGTTCTTGCGTGCTGGCCATACCGCCCGCCCGCGCCGATGAAGTCGATTTCAATGGCGCGTTTTTGCCCGAAGGCTCACGCAGCCTGGATCTGGCCGTGTATCAAAAGGGCAATCCGGTGTTGCCTGGTACTTACCGTGCCGATATCGCCCTCAATGGCCAGTTGAAAAACCGCCAGGATATCCAGATTCACGCCAATGACGACGGCAGCAATCCCGTCGTGTGCGTGTCGCGCAAGCTGCTGGAATTGCTTGGCGTCGACATGGCGCGCCTGTCGCCGGAAGCGATAACCTTGCTGGACGCGGGCAACTGTGCCGAGCTGGGCAAGCTGATCGAGAATGCGACGGCCAGGTTCGTGCCCGAGAGTCAGCAGGTCGACATCAGCATTCCGCAGATTTCGCTGCGGCGCGATGCGCGCGGCTATGTCAGCCCGGAACTGTGGGACAGCGGCGTCACGTCTGGCATGCTGGGCTACAATTTCAACAGCAATCACAGCAGGAGCGGCGATGCCGCCTTCAATTCGGCCTACCTGGGCCTCGACGGTGGCTTCAATCTGGGCGCCTGGCGCCTGCGGCACAAAGGGGCGCTGAGCTGGCAGCAAGCGGGCGGCAGCCGCTATCAGGTGCTCGATACCTATGTGCGGCGCGATATTACCTCGCTGAAAAGCCAGCTGACCTTGGGCGATTCCAATACCAGCGGCGAGATTTTCGATACCCAGTCCTTCCGCGGGGTGCAGTTGGCCAGCGATGACCGCATGTTGCCGAACTCGCTGCGCGGCTACGCGCCTGTCGTGCGCGGCATCGCCCGCACCAGCGCCCGCGTGACGATACGCCAGGCGGGCAATATTTTGCTGGAAACGACGGTGGCGCCGGGCGCCTTCGTCATCGATGACCTGTACGCTACCGGTTATGGCGGCGACCTGAACGTGACCGTGTCCGAAGCCGATGGCAGCGAGCAGCGCTTCGTGGTGCCATATGCGGCCGTGACGCAGCTGCTGCGCC
Organism: Janthinobacterium sp. GW460-12-1-14-LB5; assembly: GCF_059423585.1. Lineage (NCBI taxonomy): Bacteria > Pseudomonadati > Pseudomonadota > Betaproteobacteria > Burkholderiales > Oxalobacteraceae > Janthinobacterium > Janthinobacterium sp. GW460-12-1-14-LB5. Next base: position 63,970 of record NZ_JBWKYD010000002.1, read on the forward strand.
CGGGAACGGTGCGTTTCGGCGCGACGGCTGGCGTGACGCGCAACAATTACCTGAGCGAGCAGGCGCGTTTCCTGCAGGGCAGCGTGCAATACGGTTTGAGCAACAGCATGACGGGCTACGGCGGCGCGCAAGCCAGCGCGGACTACCTGGCGCTGCTGGGCGGCATGGCGTTTGCCACGCCGATCGGCGCCATGTCGGTCGATGTGAGCCATGCGCAGACGGACCTGGCCGCCAGCAAGGCCAAGGGCCAGAGCATGCGCCTGTCGTACAACAAGAATATCCTGAGCACCGGCAGTAATTTTTCGATGGCCGCCTACCGTTTTTCCACCAGGGGCTACCTGGATTTCGCCAACGCCATGCAGGTGCTCGACGCCGAGAAAAAGGGCTATGCCTCCAGCATGCTGGACCGTCCTCGCAACCGGCTGTCGCTGACGGCCGACCAGAGCCTGGGCGAGTGGGGCAACCTCAGCATCAGCGGCTATGCACAAAACTATTGGAACCGGACCGGGCAGGATTTGCAATACCAGCTCAGTTATAACAAGCGGGTGGGGCGCATCAGCTATGGCATCAGCGCCAACCGCGGCAGAATATCCTCCGGCGGCATGGAAAACCGCTTGCTGTTTTCCATGAGCATGCCGCTGGGCAGCAGCACCAGCGTGGACGTGCCGCAAATGGCGGCCCAGCTGTCGCGCAATGCCGATGGCCGCTACAGCCAGCTGGCCACCGTCAGCGGCACTGCCGGTGATGAACGCCAGTACGGCTATGGGGCTTCGGTCAGCCGCGACGGCGCCAGCGGCACCAGCAGCGGCACGCTGAATGGCCAGTACACGGGAGCGCGGGCGTTTGTCGGCGGTTCGCTGGGGCGCGGCAAGGACTATACCAGTGCTTCGTTGAATATGAGCGGCAGCGTGGTGGCCCATCCTGGCGGCGTGACCCTGTCGCCGCACCGCGGCGAAACCGTGGCCGTGGTGCATGCGCCTGGCGCCGCCGGCGCCAAGGTGGCCGGTTATCCCGGCCTCAGGCTCGATGCCAGCGGCAATGCGGTCGTGCCGTACTTGCGTCCGTATGAGTTGAATGAAGTGGCGATTGATCCCATGGGTTCGTCGATGGATGTGGAACTGCGCGAAACGAGCCAGCAGGTGGCGCCGCGCGACGGCGCCGTGGTGTTCCTCAAGTATGGCACCAGCACGGGCCGCGCGATCCTGTTCCATGTGCGCCTGGCCGGCGGCGGCGTGCTGCCGTTTGGCGCCACGGTCAAGGATGAGCAAGGCCAGGCCGTGGGCATGGTGGGCCAGGATGGCCAGCTGTACGCGCGCCTGCAGGAAAATAACCGGCAATTATCGATTTCCTGGGGCGGCAAGGCGCATGAGCGCTGCAGCATGCCTATCGCCGCCTCGCTGCTGCAGGGCGAGGGGGGCAAGCTGCGGCAAGCCGATGCCGTGTGCGTGCCGGAATTGATCAATGCCAAGGCGGTCCCCGGCGATGAACGCCGCGCCGAGCTGCTTGGCGGCACGCATACGCTCGAGATCTTCGTCAATGGCCAGCGCATGGAACGACGCGAGGTGGCGTTCCTGCCGGTGGCCGGAGAAAGCCGTCCCTCGCCTTGCATGAGCACCGTGGATTTGCAGGAGTATGGCGTGCAGCTGTCCAAAGAGCAGTTGCTGCTGCCATGCCAGCAGGTGCTGGCATCGATTCCCGGCGCCAGCTGGAGCCATGCAGCTGCGGTCCAGCGCCTCGACCTGCAAGTGCCGGCGGCATTGCTGGCGGCACGCGCGCCACGCCAGGGCGCGCAACTGGCCGCTGCAAGCATCATGCAGAAGAGAAAGCCATAAAGTCGCGCAATGGTGGCATCTTGCCGCCATGCCGGCAAGATGCCATGCAAAAAAAACGGCGTGCCAGTGATGGCGCGCCGTTTTTGCGTGATGAGCGGCCATGCCGCGCGTCAGCAATCAGTGCCGGGGACGCGAGAGTGCCCGTAGTTCGCCGATGCTCAGGCCCGATGCCTCGTGCATGCGTATCAGCATGTCCGTATCGACTGCGGTGCTGCCTTTTCTCAGCTTGCTGATCGCGAAGGGCGGAACGCCCAGCTCGCGCGCCAGGCAGGCGTCGTTGCGCAGTCCCATGTACGAGAGCAGGCGTTCGACCAGCGCCACGCCATCATGCGTGTGGACGGCTGTCGCGGCACCCATGGCATCGGTGGTCAAGGTCAGCGGTAATTGCTTCATGTCGGTCATGTCACATTGCCTTCATTGCCATTGCCACAGGCTTTGTCAGTTGATGCTGGATAAATTCTTCGCGCTCCATCGGGCGTGCCAGCGCATAGCCCTGGCCGACGCGGCAGCCGATGCCCAGCAACGCTGCCAGCACGGATTCGCTTTCGATGCCTTCGGCCACCAGTTTGAGGTTGAGCCTTTGTGCCAGTGAAACGAGGGTGGCGACGATCGCATGCGCATGGCTATTGGTTTCCATGTCGCGAATGAAGGCGCCGTCGATCTTGACTTCATCGAAAGGCATCTTGAACAGGACGTTGAAGGTGGCGGACCCGGCGCCGAAATCGTCGAGCGACAGGGGGAATCCCTTCGCCCGCAAGGTGTTGAGGCAGCCCGACAGGCGCAGTTCGTCGAGGACCGGCAAGTCTTCGGTGACTTCGACTTTCAGCAGCCGCGTCGGCAGGCAGGCATCCCACATCCTTGTGGTAAGCATATCTGCCATGCCGGGCGTGCACACGGTATCGATCGAGGCGTTGACGGCAACTGGCACGTCGGCACCTTGACGGCGCAAGTGCTGCAGCACTGCGATGACTTCCTTGACAACCAGGTCGAACAGCGGCAGATGCAGACCGAGCCGGTTGACCATGGGAATGAGTACCGTCGGCGGTACGCTGCCATGACGTGGATGGTGCCAGCGCAGCAGTGCTTCTGCGCTGACAACGCGCCGGCTGTGCAGGTCATACTGGGGCTGGTAGACGACACGCAGCCCTTCGCCCGAGTGCAGGGCATCGATGACGTCCGCGTCGCTGGGCACTTGCGCGGATTTTGTGCGTTCCTGCGGCCCATTGCCGGGCATGGCGAAGGGGAGCACCGGCAGGCGCTGCCTCACCGTGATGGATGGAAGGGCATATACGGCAGCGCTCATGGCGATTTTCCCGACAGTTTAAGATGGGGAAAGTATAGGAAGTTCATCATCCACGGAAAATCGGACTATTCTGAAAATCGGCGCAGCTTCAGAGACCGAAGGCGCAGCGCATGAAGTCGCCCCGCAGCGCGTTGATCCACATGGCCGTGCCGGTGAAACCCAGGTGGCACCAGACGTCGTCCTGCGGCCCGCTGCCTGCCGCCGGATGCCAGAACAGGCCGCGCGACGGGTTCAGGGCGCCGGTCCGCGCCCGCCACGCCTTGGCCGATGCCGCACACGGCCCAGGCCGCCCCAGGGAAAATGCGCCCCTGCACGCCGGCCTCTGCCAGCGCCGCCAGTTGCTCTGTACTGCTGCTTTGTTATCCGCATGATGACTGCCCTGTGCCAGCATGCTCCGTCACTTCCTCGCCCAGCCAGCGCGCTACCGACTGCGCCACCCATTCGCCTTCGTCCAGAGGCAAGTCGTGTCCGGCGTCGCCGTGGATCAGGCAATCGGCTTGCCAGGCGCGCGCCAGCCGCTGCGAGCAGCGGTGGTCGACCAGTTGGTCTTGTGCGCCGGCCATCACCAGCACGGGCATGGCGGGACGGCTGGCGGGAGCGCGGTAGCGGGCGGCCGACAGCAGCTGGCGCAGCGCGTTGCGCCGGCTGACGGGGTATTCCTGCTGGAAACTGAGCCAGCCGGCCAGCAGCGCGGGGTTGCCGCCCGCATGCCGACGGCTCGTCAGGCGCAAGATCAGCGCTTCCTGGCTGGCTGCGTCGCCGGCCAGCAGCTGGCGCAGCAGGGCGCCGTAGTTTTGCCAGCGCAGGCGCCGGTAAAACGGGCTGTATGGCCGCATGCTGGTGTTGATGAGTACGCAGCGGGCGATTTCCTGCGGGTAGCGGCTGGCCCATTCGACGGCCACCATGCCGCCCAGCGACAGGGCCAGCAGGCGGTAGGGCGGGGCGATGCCGCGCGCCAGCAAGTCCTGGCGGCAGCTTTCCACCATGGCGGCCACGCGGGTGGCGCTGTCCTGCGCGTGGCGCGTGCCATTGCCGGGCAGGTCGGGCGTGACGATGCGGGCGCCGGGCAGGGCGCGCGCCAGCGTGGCGGGAAAGGTGCCCCAGTGGCGCTGTTCGCGCATCAAGCCGCGCAATAAAATCCAGGTGGGCGGGTTCATGCTTCGTACCATTGCGCCAGGGCGCGCCGGCGCTGCGCCTTGCGCAGCAAGCCTTCCGGCATCCAGCGGCCGTGGCTGCTGGCGGCGCGCATGAGGAAATCGAACCACACCAGGTGCCGGCGCAGCACGCGCTGCAGGCGGTGCGCGGCCGTGGGATTGAAGATGCTGACCCGGTTGAACAGCTGGCGCGGATTTTTCTTGACCCACAGCCAGGAGCCCATTTCCAGGGTCAGCGGCAGGAACACGCGGCCCGTGTAGCTGGTGCCGTTCAAATACAGATAATCCCACAGGTCGCCATGCGTGCGGTATTGCCGGCTTTGCGGCTCGAACACGTAGTTGTGGTTGGGGTAGCTCTGGCTGAACAGCTCTTCCAGCGCGCCGATCTCGGCCAGGTGTGCTATCGGCACCTTGGTGTGGGCGTGGGGAAACCAGATGCGGTCGCGCAAGCCGAAGCCGGAATGGCAATCGAGGGCGATGCTGAACTGGCGCGACAGCAATTCGCGCTCGACGAGGTCGCACACGGCCCGGCTTTCCTGCTCCATCGCGCCATCCGCCGCGCCCCGGAACCAGGGCAGGCGGGCGCTGTAGCGCTGGCCGCCGAGCATGAACGGCACTTTTTCGCGCGCGCTCAAGGGCGCGTTGCGCATCAGGTCCACGCCGCGCGGATTGCAGCGCGTGGCTTGCCACATGCCGCCCGGATTGACCAGCGGCATGAAGACGAGGCGCATGCTTTCCAGCTGCTGGTGCAGGGTGGCATCCCAGCGCAGGCGGGCGACCAGGCTTTCCAGGAAAGACAGGATGACTTGCGTGCCGATGCGTTCGAGGCCGTGGATGCCGCCAAACAAGCCCAGCACGGGCACGTCGGGACTCGGATTGCCCAGGGCGATGCTGTACACGGGGAATTCGCGCCCATCCATGGCGATGCTGCAGGGCGCGGCCACTTCCAGGTGGCTGCCGCCCTCGTCGATGAGGCGCTTCAGCATGGCCAGTTCGGGCAGGTTCTTTTCGATCATCAGGCGTCTGAAAGGGAAAGTGACAGCCAGTGTAGCTGAAATCATTGCCGCGCCGGCTGTCCCGCATGGCGAAATTTATTGGTGACAGGCATGTCACGAAGCCGTCATGTTTGCTGTGTAGCCTGTTGCAGTTGACGCAAGGATTGTTAATGTTGAACACCCCCAGGCGTCCTGCTTTACTTCTCACACGATAGCGACACGATAGCGATATGACAGGCAGCCCGGCATCCGTCCATGTGCTTGCGCTGGCGGGATACCTGGTTTTGCTGGGTTTCCTGGCCGCGGTGGGGCCCGTGCGGGCGCAGCCGGCCGACGGCCCCGTGCTGCAGTTCGATATCGCCGCGCAAAACCTGGGCGACGCGCTCGACCTGTACAGCCGCCGCACGGGCATCGCCGTGCTGATGGACCAGCGCTACGCGCAGCGCCAGTCGGCCGCCGTGCGCGGCGCGCATGCGGCCGGTGCGGCCCTGCAGGTCTTGCTGGAGGGCACGGGCCTGCAATCGCGCCTGTCCGACGCGCAAGCCGTCATCGTGTATGCCCCGGCCGCGGCTTCAGCGCTGGCCGCAGCGGACTTGCCGCCGGCCGCCGTCGTGGCCGCCGCCGACATCCCGGGCGCCGCGCAGGGCGGCGGCGACCACCTGGCCTATGTCAGCCGCCTGCAGCACGTGCTGCTGGGTCTGCTGTGCCGCGCGGCGCAGACGCGTCCCGGCGGCTACCGGCTGGCGCTGCAGCTGTATCTGAACCGTGCCGGCGTGGTGGACCGCGTCCACCTGCTCGACAGCACGGGCTTGCGCGCGCGCGACACGGCGATTGCGCGCGTGGTGCTGGGCATGCGCGTGGGCGCCGCGCCGCTGCCCACGATGCCGCAGCCCGTTTCCATCCTGCTGCTGCCGCAAGGGCCGGGCAGCGAAGTCGATTGCGCCCCCGGCGCGCCGGGTAGAAACGCGCCATGAGCCTGCCCGACCTGCGCACCAGGCTCAAAGGCCACCTCAGTTCGCGCTACGCCGTGCTGCGCTGGCGCCTGGAAAGGGTCGTCGGCTGCAAGCACCATGCGGCCGATGCGCTGCAGGAAACCTGGCTGCGCCTCGAAGCGATGGTGGCGCCGGGCCCGGCCGCCGCGCCCGTCCACAATCCCGACGCCTACCTGCTGCGCATGGCGGCCAATATCGCCACCGATGCCTACCGCCGCGACCGCATCATCGTCACCGAGCGCGAACGCGACGAGCTGATGCACATGGCCGATGAACCCGGCGACGACATCAGCGACCCGGCGCGCATCGTCTCGGCGCGGCTCGACGTGCAGGCGCTCGACGTGGCGCTGGCGGGCCTGTCGCCGCGCCGCCGCGCCATCCTGACGGCGGCGCGCATCGACGGCATGCTGAATGCGGACATCGCCGAGCGCTTCGGCATTTCCGTGGCGATGGTGAAGAAAGAATTGCAGGCCGCCATGCAACACTGTAAAACGTGCATGGCCGACGCCGAGGCCGTCCAGCGCAGCGATGTGTCGGGCCGCCGTAAATATTGATGAATCTCATGACTGCTCCTGACCGCGATCCACGCGACACTTTCGATACCGCCGACGGCGATGCCGACATCGGCCAGCAAGCCGCCGCCTGGTGGGCGCGGCTGCGTTCCGACGATTTCACGCAAGCCGATGCCGACGCCTTGCGCGCCTGGTGCGCGCTCAGCCCCGCGCATGCGCGCGCCTGGCGCGAACTGGGGCAAGTGTGGCAGGCGCTGGCCCCCGCGTTGGACCGTGCCGCCGATGCCGCGCCGCAGCGGGCGAACGTGCTGGCGTTCCCGGCGCGCCCCGGGCGCCGGGCCTTCCTTGGCGGCGCGCTGGCGGCCGGCGTGGCCGTGCTGGCCCTGCGTCCGCCGCTGGGCGCCTGGCCGTCGCTGCAGGAATTGAATGCCGACTACCGCACGGGCACGGGCGAACAGCGGCAACTGGCCGTGTCGCGGCAGATGACGGTGCAGATGAATACGCAGACGCGCATCGATGTGCGGGCGCCCGAGTCCATCGAACTGCTGGGCGGCGAGGCGGAAATCCTCGCCAGCGGCGCGCGCCAGCCCGTCACGGTGCTGGCGGGAGCGGGGCGCCTGCTGGCGCAGTCGGCCCGCTTCAATGTGCGTCACACGGACGACGCCGTCTGCGTCACCTGCCTGGCGGGCGCCGTGGACGTCGTCTGGCAGCAGCGGCGCGTGACCCTGGACGCGGGGCAGCAACTGGCGTACGACGAGCGGGGCGTGCAGGCCGCTACGGCCGCAGCAAAGGGCGAGGCCAGCGCGTGGCGCACGGGCGCGCTGTCGTTCGTCGGCAAGCCGCTGGCCCACGTGGTCGATGAAATCAACCGCTACCGGCCCGGTCGCGTGCTGCTGCGCAATCCCGAACTGGGCCGCCGCCTCGTGCGCATGCGATTTTCCATCGGGCAAACTGATGGCGCGCTGGCGATGATACGCGACCTGTACGGCGCGCAAATGACCAGCTTGCCAGGCGGCATCGTCCTGCTCAGCTGATTCCGGGTTTTCCTTTGACGGGCTTATTTGAAAATATTTAATAATATTTTTCAGAAAACATTATCCCTTCCGTCATCGAGCTACGTCATGGAGGCATGGACGCCTGCGCTACCGCCAGGCTCCGTTCCCTACTCTCTAGCCAGGAAACCATTGCCATGACCAAGTTTCACACTGCCCAGCGCCCCGTCCCAAACGTCGACACGGGCGCGCAGCGTAGCTCCACGCTGGGCAGCCGCTTGCGGCTCACGCCGCTCGCTTACGCGCTGACCACCATGCTGATGGCGGGCGCCTTCACCACGCCGGCGCGCGCGCAGCAGGCGTTCAGCGGCGACTGGTTCGCGGCCAAGGGCGCGGCGCAGAATACGGCGGCCAGCTCGGGCCGCCTGCCGAATGGCCAGCCGCTGCCCCTGGGCAGCCGCCCGGAGGGCCAGCAACAGCAGGCGAACCAGCAGTTGCAGCGCTCGCTCAACAACCTGAACCTGGCCGCGCGCGCCATCGCCGCGCAGCAAGCGGCCCAGGCGCAGGCGCGCCAGGCCGTTGCCGGCGGCGCCAGCGTGCCGAACGGCCTGGCGCAGGGCGGCTTGCAGGTCGACACCAACAGCCTGACGGCCGGCTGGCTCAACGCCCAGGGTCCCGTGCAGACGGTGGCGAACGGCAAGACGGCCGTGGTGGTGCAGCAGACGGCGGACAAGGCCATTCTGAACTGGGAAACGTTTAATGTGGGTAAGGACACGACCCTGACGTTCCAGCAGCAAAAGGACTGGGCCGTGCTGAACCGCGTCAACGACCCGCAAGCGCGACCCAGCCAGATCCAGGGCCAGATCAAGGCCGATGGCACGCTGCTGCTGGTCAACCGCAACGGCATCGTGTTTAGCGGCACGAGCCAGGTCGACACGCGCAGCCTGGTGGCGGCCGCGGCCCGCATCGGCGATGCGCAATTCCAGAAAAACGGCATCTACAGCGCCGGCACGGCCGGCGCCACGACGTTTACGGACGCGGCCGGCAAGGTGCAGGTGCAGGCGGGCGCGCGCCTGGCCAGCAATGCACCCAAGGGCAGCACGGAGGGCGGCGGTTATGTGATGCTGCTGGGCAAGGAAGTCCACAACGGGGGCGAGATCAGCACGCCCAAGGGCCAGGCCCTGCTGGCCGCCGGCGACAGTTTTATCATCAAAAAAGGCGTGGGCACGGACGGCAATCCGCTGTCGACCACGCGCGGCAGCGAAGTCACGCCGCAGTTTGCGGCCGGCAGCACGGCAGGCAAGGTCGTCAACACGGGCCTGATCCAGGCGCGCGAAGGCGACGTCACGCTGGCCGGGCGCACGGTGCAGCAGGACGGCGTGCTGCTGGCGTCCACCACCACGGCCACGCGCGGCACGATACACCTCAATGCCCTGGGCAGCGACGCCGCCGTCAGCGTGGGCCGCGGCGCCACCACGGCCATCGTCATCGAGGATGACGGCAAGACGACGGCGCTCGACAGCCAGCGCGACGCCATGCGCGGCCCGGCCGTGACGGGCACGGAAAACATCGTTGCCGTGAACGACCGCCGCGACCAGTCGCGCATCGAGATCGGCAGCGCCGGCACGGTGGAGTTCATGGGCGACTCGCTGACCCTGGCCACGGGCGGCCAGATCGCCGTCAACGCCGCCAGCCGCAGCCTGCTGCGCGACGGCGCCCAGCTCGACGTTTCCGGCGCCGTCGGCGTGAAGGTGGCCATGGAAGCGAACAATGTCGAGATCAATGTGCAGGGCAACGAGCAGCGCGACGCGCCCGTCAACCGCGATGGCAAGGCCTTGCTCAACAGCAGTATCTGGGTCGACCGCCGCAAGCTGGTGTTTGTACCGAAGGGCACGAACGGCTACGACAGCGACCGCTGGTACACGGCCGGCGGCTTGCTGGAAGTGGCCGGCTACCTGGGCACGCAGGGCCATTCCGTCAGCGAATGGATGGCGCAGGGCGGCACGGTCAGCTTCGGCGGCAAGGATGTCGTCACGCAGCTTGGCTCCGCCATCAACCTGTCGGGCGGCACGCTGGACGTGCAGACGGGCGCGCTGCGCCAGACCTGGCTCAAGGGCGCGGACGGCAAGCTGTATGAAGCGGGCAGCGCGCCGGCCGACCTGGCGTATGCGGGCGTGTACAAGGGTTACGAGGAAGAGCACGCGCGCTGGGGCAAGGATGCCAGCGCGTTTTACGCCAGTCCCCTGATCGCCGCGCAAAAACGCCTGGAAAACGGCTACACGGTGGGCCGCGACGCGGGCAAGCTGGTGGTTGCGACGGGTTCTGCCGTACTGGAAGGGGGCATCGCGGGCGAGGTCTTCCAGGGCGAGCGCCAGACGCAGGCGCCGCAGGCCCTGCTCGACGGCTACCAGCAGTCGCAGTTCGCCGCCGCGCAGCGGGGGCAGCTGATCGTCGGCCAGTACCAGCCGATGTTCGACAAGCGCACGGGCGTGCTGCAGCATGCGCTGTCGGCCGTCATGGACGAGGTGCGCCTGACGCGCGTGCAGGACGGCATCGCCGCCGGCCTCGACGTGACAGGCGTGCTGGCGCCCGAGCGCCAGGGCAAGCTGCTGCTCGACACCAGCTTGCTCAATGAACAACATCTGGGCGCCATCCGCCTCGCCGCGAAAGGCGCGATCACGGTCGACAGCGCGCTGCAGGTGGCCGATGGCGGCAATATCACCCTGTATGGCAAGGACGTGGCGATCAACGCCAGCCTGCGCAGCCATGGCGGCAGCATCATGGCCGGCAATGTGCTGAACCAGGTCGGCGCGCTGGGCATGGTCGATACGGTCGTGAACCCGGGCGGGCTAGCGGGCCAGCTGGTGCTGGCCGACGGCGTCACGCTCGACACCAGCGGCCTGTTGAATAACGTGCTGCGCGACCCGCTGGCCGCCGCCGGTTTGCCATATATCAATGGCGGCAATGTCACGCTGCGGGCGAACGGCGACGTGCGCATCGGCAGCGGCAGCCTGATCGACGCCGGCTCGGGCGCGGCCATCCTGTCGCAGGCGAAACAGCAGGGCGGCAAGGGCGGCAACGTGACCCTGGCCAGCTATGGGGCCAAGGCCGACCTGGTGCTGGGCGAGGGCGCGCAGCTGCGCGGCCATGGCGTGACGGGCGGCGGCAAGCTCGAATTGCAGGCGAACAAGATCGTGATCGGCGAAATTGAAAAACCCGGGGCAGGCACTTTGCACCTGGGCGGCGACTTCTTCGACAAGGGCTTTTCCAGCTACAGCCTGCTCGGCAAGCAGGGCTTGACGGTGGCGGACGGCACGCAAGTCGACGTGCGCATGCCCGTGCTGCGCGTGGTGGACAATGAAAAACTGGCCTTGTGGACGCCGGAGCAGGTCACGGAAAATCCGCTCAAGGGCACCTTGACGCAGCGCAAGGGTGCCAGCCTGGCCCTGCAGGTGGGCGATATCCAGTCCGGCGCGGCCGACATGGCCAGCGCCGAGCTGCTGATAGGCAAGGGCGCCGTGGTGAGCGTCGATGCGGGCCAGTCCATCAAACTGGCCAGCGTGGGCCAGCTGACGGTGGAAGGCCGGCTGAACGCGTGGGGCGGCAAGATCAGCCTGGGCGGCGTGGGCGTCGACGTGAACGTGTCCGAAGCGGTGGAAGCGGCCGGGCATGGCCGCTCCCTGTGGATAGGCGAAAACGCCGTGCTCGACGTGGCGTCGCGCGCCGTCACGGCCACCGATGCGCAGGGCCGGCGCTACGGCAAGGTGACCGATGGCGGCAGCATCGTCATCGGCGGCGAGATCGACCATGCGCAGGGCAGTACGTCGGCCGCCAGCCTGTTCGTCGTCGTGCGCGATGGCGCCGTATTGGATGCTTCCGGTGCGCACGCCGTGCTGGACGTAAACGGCGCGGCCATCGACGTGGCCAGCGCGGGCGGCAGCATTGCGCTGGCGTCGAACAACGGCTTGTACCTCGATGGCCAGCTGCTGGCCCGGGCGGGCGGCGCGGGCGCGGCGGGCGGCAGCCTGTCCGTGGCCACGGGCACGCCCGTCTACCTGAAAACGCTGGCGACGGACAAGGTGCTGCAGGGGCGCCAGCTGGCCTTGACGCAGAGCAAGGTTGCCAGCGACCTGGCCGGCGGCGTGCATGCGCAGGACGCGGCACCGCTGCTGCAGTATGGCCATGGCCGCTACTCGGTGGAGCAAGTGGAGGCGGGCGGCTTCGGCAACCTGTCCCTGCTGGGCGCCGCCTCCTTCGATGGCGACGTGTCGCTGACGCTGCAGCAAAGCTTCCAGCTGTACGGTGCGCCCGTGCTGGCGCCAGGCAGCAAGCCCGGTGCGAAGGTCGGCATCGCGGCGCCGTACGTGCGCCTGGCCAGCGTCAAGCCGGCAGGGCGCGACTACTATGTCACGCCGGGCACGGCGGGCCAGTCGCCGGTGGCCGGCCAGGTCAGCATAGCTGGCCACCTGATCGACGTGCGCGGCATGGTCAATATCGTCGCCGACGACGTGCGCCTGACGAGCCGCGGCGACCTGCGCTTCCTGCTGTCGCCGCTGGGATGGGATGGCAACCAGGCGACGACGGTACTGTCCACGCCGGGCGACATGACCCTCAGCGCGGCCCAGCTGTATCCGGAAACGGGCGCCGGCGCCGCCGTGCGGGCCGGTTATGGCAGCATCAATGGCAAGATCGGCTACGATCCCGCCCATGCCCTGCACATCGCGCGCACCACCGACAGCGTGCCGGCCATGCCGTATTCCGCCTTCGGCTCGCTGGAACTGGAGGCCGCGCACATCGAGCAGGGCGGCGTGGTGCGCGCGCCGCTGGGGCGCCTGGCCATCGGCGCGGCACGCTATGACAATGACAAGAGCCTGACCGTTAATTTGTTGCCAGGGAGTATCACCTCCGTCAGCGGTGCCGGCCTGGTCATGCCGTATGGCGGTACCGTCGATGGCCAGAACTGGAACGTGGATGGCAAGTTGACCTCCCTCATGGGCGTGGGCGGCTTCAATGCGCAGGGCGCCCTGCGCCTCGGCGTGGAAATGGCCGGCGTGGCCGTGGACGTGCGGCCGGGCGCGCTGCTGGACCTGTCCGGCGGCGGCGAACTGACGGGCGCCGGTTTCATCGCCGGCCGCGGCGGCTCCACCGACGCGCGCTACCATCCGCTGGTACAGGTGGGCGCAAACGGCGGTTTTGTCCTGCCGGGACTGGCCACCAACCCCGTGTACGCCATCGTGCCGGGCGTGCAGGCGCCGCAATCGCCTTCGGGCGGCGACAAGGCGGCATCCGATGCGGCCGTGGGCCGGCAGGTGACGATAGGCAATGGCGTGCCGGGCTTGCCAGCCGGCACCTACACCCTGATGCCATCGACCTATGCCTTGCTGCCGGGTGCCTTCCGCGTGGAACTGAACGGCCTGGCAGGCCAGGGCAGCGCCGGCACGCTGGCGCAGCAGCTGCGCAACGGTTCCTGGGCGGCGCCTGGCACACTGTCGATCGCCGGCACGGACATCCGCGCGCCGCTGGCCAGCCAGCTGATACTCACGCCGGCCAAGGTCTTGCGCACGTACTCGCAGTACAACGAAACAGGCTATGCCGCGTTTGCCCTGGCCGATGCGCAAACGCGTGGCATTCCCCGCGCGCAGCTGCCATCCGACGCCAAGACGCTCAAGCTGACCCTGGCGCAAGGCGGCGGCCTGGACACGTTCCAGTTCAATGGCACGGGCAAGTTCGCCGCAGCCGAGGGCGGCTATGGCGGCAGCGTGGTGCTGATGCCGAACATTAACTCCGCTGGCGTGATTGAAATCCTCGCCGACGGTGCGCCGGCCACCAGCGGCGCCGGGCAGGTCAGCGTGCGCGCGTCAAGCCTGAACAATATCGGCGCGGCCCGCATCGTGGTGGGCAATTCATCGACGGTGGAGTATGGCCAGGGCGGCAATTACGTGAATTTCGGCGTCAACTCGGCGCGCGCCATCTACCTGCGCGCGGGAGCCGTCCTGTCGGCGCCCGAGGTATTCCTGGTGGCCCAGGATCCTGGCAATTATGAATTGGGCGATGGCTTGATCGATATCGCCGCCGGCGCCGGCATCAACACTGTGGGGCGCGGCAAGGCCGCGTATGACGCCAACGACGGCTTCATCTACAAGAGCCGCCCGGATGTGCACGTGCTGGCCGCCTCGAACGGTTTGCTCAATGTGGCGCCGGTTGGCGGCGCGACGCGCGGCGGCATCCGCATCGGCGTATGCGACGACGCTTGCGCGGGCACAGGTACGGGCACAGCGGGCCTGTACTCGGAAGGCACCTTGCTGCTGTCGACCACCGGCAGCTTCCAGCTGGACGACACGGCGCGCTATGGTACGCGCAACCTGAGCCTGGCCGTGGGCGCCATCAATATTGGCTCGAACGAGGCGCTGGCGGCGGCCCAGGCCAGCGGCACGCGTTCCACCGGCCTGGCGATGAACCAGGGCTTGCTGGACCGCCTGCTGCGCGGCGATACCAGCACGGGCGCGCCGGCCCTGCAGGCGCTCATGCTGAGCGCGGCCGACAGCGTCAATTTCTATGGCGACGTGGTGCTCGATACCTATGACAAGGGCACGGGGAAATCGACCTTGGAGCGCCTGGTGCTGACCACGCCCGCCATGTATGGACAGGGCGGCGCCGATGCCGTGGCGACCATCCGCACGGCTAACCTGATCTGGGGTGGCGCCCTGTCGCCGGCCGGCAATGTGATTACGCGCGGCGCCGGCACGGGCAGCGGCACCCTGAACCTGGAAGCGGAGCGTATCGATTTCGGCTTCGGCCCCTTCACGCAGCCGGCCGGCGTCGCCTCGTTCGACCGCCTGGCGCTGGGCTTTGGCAACGTCAACCTGAAAGCGTCGGGCCAGGTGACGGCCAATCACAAGGGCAGCCTGTCCGTCTACCAGGCGCAGGGCGCCTATGAAACGGGCAAGGGCTACCAGTACAGCGGCGGCAACCTGAATATCAGCACGCCGCTGCTGACGGGCGACGCAGGTTCCGCGCACAGCTACACGGCGGGCGGCGCGCTGACGGTGGCGGCGCCGGCGGGCGCGGCGCCAGCGGCCCCCGTCAGGAATAACGCGGCGCTGGGCGCGCAGCTGGCGCTGAACGGCGACAGCGTCACCGTCGCAACGGCCGTGGTGTTGCCTAGCGGCAAGCTGACCATTAGCGCCCAGCACGACATCAGCGTGGCCGACGGCGCGCGCATCGACATGGCGGGCCGCAAGTCCACCTTCTTCGACGTGGACAAATACAGCTGGGGCGGCGACGTGACCCTGGACAGCCGCGCCGGCGATATCCGCGCAGCCAGCGGCGCCGTGATCGACCTGTCGGCCGAGAACAACCGCGCCGGCAGCCTGAAAGCCGTGGCCCTCGATGGCGCGGCCGGCATGGTGGACTTGCAAGGCAGGATACTGGGCGGCGCCAGCGGCAGCTACGACGCGGGCGGCACCGTCGTGCCATACAAGAAGGGCAGCGTGGACGTGCGCGCGCAGACGCTGGGCGCGGGCGGCACGCTGGACAGCCAGTTCGCGTCGCTGAACACGCGCCTGACGGAAGGCGGCGTGACGGGCGGGCGCAGCTTCCAGCTGAAACAGGGCGACTTGACCATCGTCAATGAACTCAAGGCGGGCGAGGTGCAGGTGTCCGTCGACAATGGCCGCCTGACGGTGGCCGGCGTGATCGACGCCAGCGGCGAGCGCGTGGGCAGCATCCGCCTGGCCGGCAAGCATGGATTAACCTTGGCCGGCAACGCCGTGCTCGACGCGCATGGCACGCTGTTGCGCGTCGACAGCTATGGCAAGATCATCGACAGCCCGAACCGGGCCACGGTGGAATTGAACGCGGGCGAGGGCACATTGGACCTGGCGGGCGGCGCGCAGATCGACGTGCGCCACGGCACGGCGGCCGTGGCCGGCAAGGGCAAGGGCGAACACGACGGCGCCGCGCGCGGCACCGTGGAATTGAGCGCGCCGCGCCTGGGCAGCGGCGGCGCCCATACGGATCTTGATGCGGCCACCTTCGGCGACATCGCCATTGCGGCCGGCGGCGGTTTGACGATACGCGGCGCGAAATCGATCGCCGTCAACGCCATGCAGCGCTATGACGACGCGGCGTACGCCACGGACCCGTCGGCCAGCGGCCGCCCCTACCAGGTGATCGACCAGGCATATCTTGACAGCAAGCACGCGGACAGCACGGCCTTCATCGACGCGGCGCTGGCCAACACGAACTTGCGCAATATCAAACTGGCGGGCTTGACCACGGCCGCGTATGCCGATGCGCTGCACTTGCGTCCCGGCGTCGATATCGTCAGCAAGACGCCGGACGGCGACCTGGTGGTGCGGGGCGACCTGGATCTCTCAAACATGCGCTACGCCAGCCTGAACCCGCGCTTTCACGCAACAAATGTGCGCGGTTCGGGCGAGGTGGGCAGCCTGCTGCTGCGCGCCGGCGGCGATTTGAGCATCTACGGCAGCATCAATGACGGCTTCGCGCCGCCACCGGCCACCAAGGACGACGGCGGCTGGGTCTTGCTGCCGGGGCGCGACATCAATGGCAGCGACGTCATCGTGCCGGGCAAGGGCGTGACCGTGGCCGACGGCACCTTGTTCCCGGGCGGGATCGCGCTCAATTACGACGTGCCCCTCAAGGGCTTCAATCTGCTCGCCGACACGCGCCTGCCCGTGGCCGCGACGCTGGACCAGGCCGTCACCTTGCCGGCAGGCACGGTGCTGGCGGCCGCCGTGCGCGACGGCGCCGGCAATATCGTCCACGCGGCCGGCAGCCTGCTGGCCACGGCGCAGACCTTGACAGCCGGCATGCGCCTCGACGCGGGCAGCGTGCTGGCGCAAGCGGTCAAGGTGCGCGCCATGACCTGGCCCAAGGGCGTGCCACTGCCTGGCGTGGCGGGCGAACGCTCGGTGTTCGCGCTCAATGGCCAGCTGGCGCTGGCCGTGGGGGCGCTGATCCCGTCCGGCACCGACGTCAAGCTGATGGCCGGCGTGGAATCGATCGCGCTGCGTCCGGACGTGGCGGGCAGCCAGGGCAAGCTGTGGGCCATCGCGCCCATGCTGGCGGAAGGCTCGCAAGCATGGGGCATGCGCCTGGTGGCCGGCGCCGACCTGGAGGCGGCCGACACGCGCGGCGTGCAGGCGCACCCAAGCCACGGCACCCTGCGCCTGGCCGACAGCCATTACGGCATGTATGGCATCCTGATCCCGCCGAAAGGCGTGCAGTACTGGAGCAAGGAAGCGGGAGAGCAGGGCATCGAAGGCGTCGTGGCGGGCGAGCCGATCTCCGAGGAATTCCTCAATCAGAACGGCACCACGATTGCGCAGTTCTGTGCCGACACCCCCGGCTGGTGCGATCTGAGGGTGGCCTACGTGTGGACCAAGGCCGGCGCGGAAGAGTTTGCGGATGACAACGTGAAGGCGGGCGACCTGCTTGACCCCGTGGCGCTCAAGTGGCCGACCATTTGCGAGGACAATCCCACCTGGTGCGGCCTGCCCAACGCCACGTTCGACTACAAGGCGTCGAGCCTGCGCCACAGCGTGCTGCGCACGGGCACGGGCGACCTGGACCTGGTCAGCGGCGGCGACTTGCGCGTGGACAGCCTGTACGGCGTGTACACGGCCGGCATGTCGTCCACGGCGACGTCGGCAGGCGACCCGTTCAACCAGGCACGGGCGCGCAATGCCGACGGCAAGGTATTGAACAATCCGGACGGTGCGCACGAACATCTGGTCGACGGCGGCGCCGACAGCATTTACCGCGCATGGTATCCGGACCAGGGCGGCAATCTGCTGCTGCAGGTGGCCGGTGACTTGAGCGGCTCGCTGATCGACGCGGCTACCGCCAGCAACCTGCGTCCCGTGAGCAAGGATGGCATGGCTGACTCGGTGGCAGTGGGCAACTGGCTGTGGCGCCAGGGCAGCGGTGGCGTGGCCACAGGCGGCGCGCCCCAGCCGACGGCGTGGTGGATCAATTTCGGCAGCTACGTGGCCCGCGATACCCTGGCCGATACGGTGCTGGGCTTTACAGGCTTCGGCACCCTGGGCGGCGGCAATCTGCGCGCCGACGTGGCAGGCGATGCGGGCGTGCTGGCGCCGCTGACGGGCAGCTCTTATAGTGAAAACATCAACCGACGCTCGCAGGGCTTGCTGCTGGCTGTCGGCGGCACGGGCCGCGTGCAGGCCGACGGCAGCCTGCTGCTGACGGGCGGCGGCGACCTGGACCTGCGCGTGGGCGGCGCCCTCAACCCCGCCAGCAAGCCCGGTGGCGGCCACCTGAATGGCGCGCTGGTCGACTTGCGTGGCCACGTGGAAACGTTGGCCACGCAGTTGGGCAGCGTGGCGCTGGAATACGGTACGCGCAATACGGATCACGTGCCGCTGGAAACGCGCGCCTTTGACGCCTTCCGTGCCACGCGCGCCTCGCCCCGGGGCGGCATGACCCTGGTGCCGGGCGATGCCACGTTCAACGTGGCGACGCTGGGCGACCAGGTGCTGCAGGACGTTGCCGACCCCGGCCGCGTGACCGCGTTCAATGCCACGCCGTTTACCGGCGCGGCGGGCGAGCAGGGCTTTGGCTACAGCTGGTTCAGCCTGTGGACGCCGCGCACGGCGCTCGACCTGTTCTCCGCCGGCGGCAACATGACGCCGTTGACGGCGCCGGTCGGCACGGCCACCGACCTGGCCATCGTCTATCCCTCCATCGTGCGGGCGGCTGCCGCGAATGGCAGCCTGTACTACGGCAAGACCATCGCGGATTGGGGTAGCGCGTCCGTGTATGCGGATCCTTTGGTGCTGGCGCCGTCTTCCAACGCCCAGTTGCAATGGCTGGCCAGTGATTCCATCTATGCGGGCGGCTATGCCATCAGCCAGTCCGGCGCTGCCGCCGACAGCATCGCGACGCCGTTCAAGCCTGGCTTCACGGGCTGGGATATCAAGTCTTACGTGACCAGTCCCCTGGCTAGCAATGTCTCAAGCACGGGGACGCCGGCAACGAAATGGAACTTCCCGCTGTTTGCCTTCGGCCCCAATTCCTCGGCCGGCTCCGCCAACAGCGGCACGCAAGCGGCCCGTATCTATGCCGTCACGGGCGACCTGGTGGGCGTGAATAGCGGCCGCATCCTCGCCTTTTCCGACGCCAAGCATGCGGGCATTACCTGGTACGAGGGCGGGCAGCCCGTGTGGATGAAGGCGGGCCGCGATATCGTCGGCAGCGGCACGGCGCAGCTGGAAGCCATCAATGGCCAGGCCAGCGGCAGCGAGATGCGTTTCGCCAATATCAGTAACCTGGTCGTGCACAATAATGCGTATGACGTGTCGCTGGTGTCGGCCGGGCGCGATATCCTGAACAGCTCCTTCAACGTGGCCGGCCCCGGCACGCTCGATATCAGCGCCGGACGCAACATATTGATGCAGGACAAGGGCAGCGTCGTCAGCCTCGGTCCTGTCGTCGCCGGAGATAAACGCCCGGGCGCCAGCATCGCCATGCAGGCGGGCGTGGGCGCCGCCGGTCTCGACTACCTGCGCTTCGTCAAGCCGTATCTGGACCCGGCCAACGTGGCGCAGGCGGGCGTGCCGCTGGCCGACCAGGCCGGCAAGGTGGTGAAGTCGTATGCGACCGAATTGACGACCTGGCTGAATGAACGCTACGGCTTCAAGGGCACGGCCGCCGAGGCGCAGGCCTTTTATCTGGCCTTGCCCGAGCCGCAGCAGCGCGTGTTTGCCCGCGACGTGTATTTCGCGGAACTGAAGGCGGGCGGGCGCGAGTTCAACGATGTGGACAGCGCCCGCTACGGCAGCTTCCTGCGCAGCCGCAACGCCATCGCGGCCCTGGCGCCGGCCGCCGACGCGAATGGCAAGGCGATTGCCTATGCGGGCGACATCGTCATGTACCGCGGGCTGTACGCGGTGCGCAATGATGGCGAGCAGCGCTGGGACTATTTCCCCCGCAGCGGCTACGTGCACACGAACTTTGGCGGCGACATCCAGCTGTTGACGCCGGGCGGCAAACAGGTGTTCGGCATCGAAGGCGAGGCACCGCCGTCGACCTCGGGCATCATCACCAAGGGCGGCGGCAATATCGAGCTGTTCTCGCACGGCAGCATCCTGCTGGGCCAGAGCCGCGTCATGACGACGTTTGGCGGCGATATCCTCGGCTGGTCGTCGCAAGGCGATATCAACGCGGGCCGCGGCTCGAAGTCGACCATCGTCTATACGCCGCCCAAGCGCGTGTATGACAACTGGGGCAATGTGACCCTGTCGTCCGACGTGCCGAGCACGGGCGCCGGCATCGCCACCCTGGCGCCGATCGCCGAAGTGCCGGCCGGCGACGTCGATTTGCTGGCGCCGCTGGGCACCATCGACGCGGGCGAGGCGGGCATCCGCGTCTCGGGCAACGTCAACCTGGCCGCGCTGACGGTGATGAACGCGGCGAACATCCAGGTCAAGGGCGAAGCGAAGGGCATGCCGGCGGTGGCGTCCGTCAACGTGGCCGCCATGACGAACGCCAGCGCGGCCGCCACGCAGGCCACGGCCGCCGCCCAGGACGTGGTGCAGCGCGAGCGCGCCGCCACCCGTTCGGCGCAGCCATCCGTGTTCACGGTGCGCGTGCTGGGCTTTGGCAGCGACGCCCCGCCCGACAGCGCGCAAGCGGCGCCGCAGGAGGGCGCGCGCACCGAGGCGGCCGACTACAACCCGCGCAGCGCCGTGCGCGTGCTGGGCCTGGGCCCGCTGCCGGAATCGGCCACGCGCCAGCTGACGGCGCAGGAACGCAGCAGGTTGTCGCCATGATGGCCGGCATGGCGAATGTGGCCGATGCCTTGCCCTTGCGCATGCCGGGCGCTGCCGGCATGGCCTGGTGCCGGCCCGCCATCCGGCCCCGCCGGCAGGCGGCCAACGATATGGCGCCCCTGCCGGCGCCGGGGCAGGGCGCCCGGCTGCAGGCTGTGCTGGAAAGCAATTACCGGAGCTTGCACCGGCGCCTGGCGCGCCACCTCGGTTGCGCCGAACTGGCCAGCGACAGCCTGCACGACGCCTGGCTGCGCCTGGGCGCGCTGGCGGCCGGGGATGGCGCGGCGCTGGCGCACAGCCCCGTCGCCTATGTGTTCCGCGTGGCCTGCAATGCGGCCATGGACAGCCTGCGCCGCAACCGCGCCTGGCTGTATGCGGACGAGGGCGATGGAGATGGCGCCGCCGGCCTCGTCGATTTCCTGGCCGATACGGCGGCCGGGCCGGAGCGCCTGGCCGAGCTGCAGGCCGACGTGCGCCGCCTGGCGCAAGCCGTCGAGCTGCTGCCGCGGCGCCACCGGCAAGTGCTCGAAGCGCTGCGCGTGGATGAGCTGACCCGGCAGGAAGTGGCCGAGCGGCACGACATGTCCTTGCGCAATGTCGATACGGCCTTGCGCCAGGCGCTCGACCACTGCGCCCGCCACACGGGGTATGCGGCGCAGGGGGGCGTCGGCACGACCCGGCGCGGTTTGAGGCTGAACGTTCGTTCGCGTACAGACGCGTAGGAATCCGGCCGCCAGACTGCTGCTTCGGGCTTGCATGCGCCCACCCAGCCAGTCCACAGCCAGGAGGAAGCGCGACATGACAGAGATTAATCCTATCAATGCCGGCAGGCGCGGCGTGCTGATCGCCGGCGCGCTGTCGGCCACGGCCGCGGCGGTGCCCGGCGTGGCGGGAGCGGCGCAAGCGGTCAACACGGCCAGTGTTTCTCCGCCGCCGGTGTTGATGAAAGTCAATCTGGACATCAACGGCCGGCGCCACAGCCTGGAACTCGACACGCGCACCACCTTGCTCGACGCCTTGCGCGAACATTTGCACCTGACGGGGACCAAGAAAGGCTGCGACCACGGCCAGTGCGGCGCCTGCACCGTCATGCTCGACGGCCAGCGCATCAATGCCTGCCTCACTCTTGCCGTGATGCATGACGGCGCCAGGGTCACCACCATCGAGGGGCTGGGCACGCCGGAGAAACTGCATCCGATGCAGACCGCCTTCATCGCGCATGACGGTTATCAATGCGGCTATTGCACGCCGGGGCAGATCTGCTCGGCCGTCGCCGCGCTGGGCGAGATCCGCCAGGGCATCCCCAGCCACGCCAGCGCGGACTTGAATGCGGCCCCCTCGGTGACACCGGAAGAATTGCGCGAACGCATGAGCGGCAATCTGTGCCGCTGCGGCGCGTATTCCAACATCATCGACGCCATCACCGAGGTGGCGGGGAGGCCGGCATGAGAGTCTTCAGCTACCAGAAGGCCGCCACGCCGGCCGAAGCGGCGGCCGCCGCCTTGCACACGCCGGGCGCCCGCTTCATCGCGGGCGGCACGAATCTGCTCGACCTGATGAAACTGGAGATCGAAACGCCCACGCATTTGATCGACGTCAATGGCCTCGCGCTGGATAAAGTGGAAACGACGAAGGACGGCGGCTTGCGCATCGGCGCCCTCGTGCGCAATACGGCCCTGGCGGCGCACGCCACCGTGCGCCGCGATTATGCCGTGCTGTCGCGCGCCTTGCTGGCGGGGGCTTCCGCGCAACTGCGCAACAAGGCGACGACGGCCGGCAACTTGCTGCAGCGCACGCGCTGCCCGTATTTTTATGACACGAACCAGGCCTGCAACAAGCGCGTGCCGGGCAGCGGCTGCTCGGCCATCGGCGGCTACAGCCGGCCGCTGGCGATTTTGGGCGGCAGCGAGGCGTGCATCGCCACGCACCCGAGCGACATGGCCGTGGCCATGCGCGTGCTCGACGCCGGCATCGACACGGTGCGGGCTGACGGCAGCACGCGTAGCATCCCCATCGCCGACTTTTACCGCTTGCCGGGCAACACGCCGCAGCTGGAAACGGCGCTGCAGCCGGGCGAATTGATCACCAGCGTGACCTTGCCCCGGCCTATCGGCGGCACGCATGTCTACCGCAAGGTGCGCGACCGCGCCTCGTATGCGTTCGCGCTGGTGTCCGTGGCGGCCATCATCTTGCCCAACGGCACGGGCCGGCTGGCCTTGGGCGGCGTCGCGCCGCAGCCGTGGAGAGTGCTTGCCGCCGAGCAATCGATGCCGGATGGCGCCGCCGCCGTCAGCGAACGCCTGCTGGCCGGCGCCAGGCCGACGGCCGACAATGCCTACAAGGTGATTCTGGCGCAGCGCACGATTGCCGCCGTGATGGCTGAAGCACCAGCGAAGAAAGGCTAGGGCCATGAAATTCACGACACCTGCGACCACCAATCCCATCGACCAGCTGAAAGTCGTGGGCCGTCCCACGGACCGCATCGACGGCCCCCTGAAAACCACGGGCACGGCGCCGTACGCGTATGAACAGAACAAGGCCGCGCCGCACGCCGCCTACGGTTACGTCGTCGGCGCGCCCATCGCCAGGGGGCGCATCGCGTCCATCGACACGGGCGCGGCGCGCCGGGCGCCCGGCGTGCTGGCCGTGGTGACGGCGGAATCGGCCGGGAAATTAACAAAAGGCAAGATGAACACGGCGAAGCTGCTCGGTGGCCCGGACATCGAGCATTATCACCAGGCCATCGCGCTGGTGGTGGCGGACACCTTCGAGCAAGCCCGTTCGGCCGCGCAGTTGCTCGATGTCAAGTATATCGCGCAGCCGGGCGCCTTCGACCTGGCCAAGGCCAAAGGCAGCGCTGCCAAGCCGAAGGACGGCAAGCCCGACAGCAAGACGGGCAATTTCGCCGGCGCCTTTGCTGCTGCCCCCGTGCGCCTGGACGCGACCTACACGACGCCTGACCAGTCGCACGCCATGATGGAGCCGCACGCTTCGATTGCCGCGTGGGAGGGCGATAAATTGACGGTCTGGACGGCGAACCAGATGGTGGACTGGGGCCGGGGCGACCTGGCCCGCACCCTGGGGCTGCCGAAAGACAAGGTGCGCATCGTCTCGCCCTACATCGGCGGCGGTTTCGGCGGCAAGCTGTTCGTGCGCGCGGAAGCCTTGCTGGCGGCGCTGGGCGCGCGGGCGGCGCAGCGCCCCGTCAAGGTGGCCCTAACGCGGCCGTTGATGTTCAACAACACGACGCACCGGCCCGCCACCATCCAGCGCCTGCGCCTGGGCGCCACGCGCGACGGCAAGATCACGGCCATCGGCCATGAATCGTGGTCGGGCGACTTGAAAGGGGGCCAGCCGGAAACGGCCGTGATGCAGACGCGCCTGCTGTACGCGGGCGCCAACCGCATGACGGCCATGCGCCTGGCCGTGCTCGACTTGCCGGAAGGCAATGCCATGCGCGCGCCGGGCGAGGCGCCGGGGCTGATGGCGCTGGAAATCGCCATGGACGAACTGGCGGAGAAATTGAACATGGACCCCATCGTCTTGCGCATCCTGAACGACACGAAAGTGGACCCGGAAAAGCCGGGCCGGCCGTTTTCCCAGCGCCGCCTGATCGATTGCCTGCGCACGGGCGCCGTGGAATTCGGCTGGAAGGAGCGGCACAGCCGGCCCGGCGCGCGGCGCGACGGCCGCTGGCTGGTGGGCATGGGCGTGGCGGCCGCCTTCCGCAACAACCTCGTCATGCAGTCCGCCGCCAGGGTGCGCCTCGACGGCAACGGCATCGTCACCGTGGAGACCGACATGACGGACATCGGCACGGGCAGCTATACCATCATTGCGCAGACGGCGGCGGAAATGCTGGGCGTGACCTTGAACCGTGTCGTCGTGCGCCTGGGCGACTCGGATTTTCCCGTCTCGGCCGGTTCGGGCGGGCAGTGGGGCGGCAACAGCGCCACGGCCGGCGTCTACGCGGCTTGCGTGCGCCTGCGCCAGGCCATCGCGGCGAAGCTGGGCTTTGACGAAAATCAAGCGCGCTTTTCCGATGGGCAAGTGAGTGAGGGCGAGCGCAGCGTGCCGCTCGTTGCCGCCGCCTACCATGGCGACGTCGTCGCGGAAGACCGCATGGAATATGGCGATCTCGATAAAAAATTCCAGCAATCGACGTTCGGCGCGCATTTCGTCGAGGTGGGCGTGGACGGCGACACGGGCGAAGTGCGCGTGCGGCGCATGCTGGCCGTGTGCGCGGCCGGCCGCATTCTGAACCCGAAAGCGGCGCGCAGCCAGGTGATCGGCGCCATGACCATGGGCGTGGGCGCGGCCCTGATGGAGGAACTGGCGGTCGACCGCCGCCGCGGCTTTTTCGTCAACCACGACCTGGCCGGCTACGAAGTGCCCGTGCACGCCGATATCCCGCACCAGGACGTCATCTTCCTGGACGAAACGGATCCCATGTCCTCGCCCATGAAGGCCAAGGGCGTGGGCGAGCTGGGCATCTGCGGCGTGGCGGCGGCCATCGCCAATGCCGTCTACAACGCCACCGGGGTGAGGGTGCGCGACTATCCCGTGACCCTGGACAAGCTGCTGCGGGGGCTGCCCGTGATGGCTTAGCACCCCGGCGCCGGCGGGCGCGTGACAAAGCGTGTATTTTTGGTAATTTCCAGGTGCTATGCTCGGAACGCATGTTGCGGGGCGAGTTCCCGGCCCGCAAGGTCATGCCGCCAGGAGAATGCATGAACAGCTCGTCAATGCCGCCGCGGATACTGATAGTCGATGACGAGCTGGCGCACGTGCGCGCGCTGTGCGACACCCTGCGCGGCCAGGCCTACGACACGACGGGGCTCGCTTCGGGCGAGGCCGCGCTGTCGCTGCTGGCCGTCGAATCGTTCGACCTGCTGCTGGTCGACCTGATGATGCCGGGCATGAACGGCATCGCCGTGGTGGAGGCGGCGCGCCGGATCGACCCGGACCTGGCCTGCATCATCATGACGGGCGAAGGCACGATCGCCTCGGCCGTGCAGGCGATGCAGGCGGGCGCGCTCGATTATGTCGTCAAGCCGTTCAAGGTCTCGGGCATCCTGCTGATACTGGCGCGGGCGCTGGAGACGCGCCGCCTGCGCATCGCCAATGCGCGCCTGGAAACGCTGCTGCGCCAGCACACGGCCGAACTTAACGCCATGAACCAGGATCTGCAGCTGGCGCGCGAGGTGGCCGAGCGGGCGAACCAGGAAAAGACCAATTTCCTGGCCAGCATGAGCCACGAGCTGCGCACGCCGCTCAACGCCATCCTGGGCTTTTCGCAGATGCTGATGTCCGATTCCATCCCCTCGACGGTGCAGGAAAAGAAAACCTTTGCCTCGCACATCTTCGGCGCGGGCCGGCACTTGTTGACCCTGATCAACGATATCCTCGACATCGCCAAAATCGAGTCGGGCAATCTGTCGCTGTCGATGGAGTCCGTGGGCCTGGCGGGCATCTACCACGAATGCTGGCAAATGATGGAACCGCTGGCGCGCAAGCGCGGCATCACCCTGACGTTCGTCGAGGCGGGCAGCATGCACGTGCTGGCCGACCGCACGCGGCTCAAGCAGGTGCTGCTCAACCTGCTGTCGAACGCCGTCAAGTACAACCGCGAACAGGGCGAGATCCACGTCGATTGCCAGCCCGCCGATGCGCACCAGCTGCGCCTGTCCGTGCGCGACACGGGCGGCGGGCTGAGCGCCGCGCAGCTGGAGGCGCTGTTCCAGCCCTTCAACCGCCTGGGACGCGATGCGCGCGACGAGGAGGGCACGGGCCTGGGGCTGGTGGTCAGCAAGCGCCTGGCCGAAGCCATGCAGGCGACCCTGGGCGTGGCCAGCACGCCCGGGCGCGGCAGCACCTTCTGGCTCGATATCGCCAGTTGCCCGGCGCGCCAGGCGCTGCCGGAAAGTGCGCGCCTGCCCGTGTTCCCCCGTCCGGCCGAAGCGCTGCCGTTGCCGGAACGCAAGACAGTGTTGTACGTGGAAGACAATCCCCTGAATGTGACCCTGGTGGCGGGCCTGATCCATTTTCGCCCCGACCTCGACCTGCTGTCGGCCGGCGACGGGCAGGCGGGCCTGGAGCTGGCGCGCCGCCACGTGCCGCAGCTGATCCTGATGGATAGCGACCTGCCCGACATCAGCGGCACGCAAGTGATGCAGCTGCTGCGCGCCGATGCCCGCACGGCGCATATCCCCGTCATCGCCCTGACGGCCGTGGCCGGGCCGGGCGATGTCCGCCAGGGGCTGGCCGCCGGCTTTTACCGCTATCTGACCAAGCCGATCGACGTGACGGCGTTTTCCGAGGCCATCAACAGCGCGCTGGAATCGGCCACGGCGCAGCGCAGCGCATGAACGCCCCGGCGCGCCGGGCGGTCTGGCTGGCGGGCATCGCGCTGTTGCTGGCGCTGGCCGCCGCGGCGCTCTGGCGGCTCGTTGCCCGTCCCGCGCCGCCCGGCCCCGTGGAAGTGCTGCGCCTGGCCGTGAATGGGGAGTACGTGGGCAGCTGCCCCGTGCTGGCCGCGCGCGGGCAGGGCTATTTCGCGCGCGAGGGCATCGACGCGCTGCTGCAGCCGTATTCGTCGGGCAAGGCGTCGCTGGAAGCCGTGCTGCAGGGCAAGGCCGACCTGGGCACGGTGTCCGACATTCCCGTGGTGCTGGCCAGCCTGCAGAACCAGTCCGTCGTCATCATCGCCAGCATCTTCGAGGCCGAGCGCGACCACGGTATCGTGGGGCGCCTGGACCGCGGCGTGTCCACGCCCGCCAGCCTGAAGGGCAAACGCATCGGCGTGACCCTGGGCACCTCCGGCCAGTTCACGCTCGATGCTTTTTTGAACCGCCAGAAGCTGCTGCCCGGGGAAGTTACCTTGCAGAACTACGCGCCGGAGCAGCTGGCCGGGGCGCTGGCGCGGGGCGAGGTCGACGCGGCGGCCGGCTGGGAACCGTTCTTGACGGCGATGACGCAGGCCATCGCGGGCAAGGCGGCCCTCTTCTATGGAGAGGACGTGTATGCGGGCCTGTTCAACGTGGCCGGCACGGGCGCCTATGTGCGCAGCCACCCGGCCACGATGCGCAAGGTGCTGCGCGCGCTGATCGCCGGCGCGCGCTTTTGCCAGGATGAGCCCGATGCCGCGCGCAGCCTGTTTTCCAGGGCCTCGGCCGGCGAGGCGGCGCGCCTGCAGGCGGCCTGGCGTGGTTATCAGTTTGATATCGTGCTCGACCAGCGCTTGCTGCTGGCGCTGGAAGACGAGGCGCGCTGGGCCATCAAGAACCGCCTGGCCGGCAGCGGCGAGATGCCGAACTTCCTCGACGCCGTCTACCTGGACGGCCTGGAAGCCGTGGCGCCATCGGCCGTGACGGTCATTCATTGAGAAGGCCACCGTGAAAATCGTGACGCGCTTCAAGCTGGCCCAACTGTTTTGCGTGGCGCTCGTGGCCATCATCGTCGCCGTGCTGTTTTCCACCACCATGGCGATGCAGCGCGAGCTGGCGAAGAACAAGGCGGCAGCCGATATCCTGCAAGCCGTCACTTCGCTGCGCTATCTGTCGATCGAGTATGCGCTGCACCATGGCGCGCGCACGCGGGCCCAGTGGCAGCTGCGCAGCGAGTCGCTGGCCACGGGGCTGCTGGCTACGCCCGCCTTCAGCACCGGCGAGGAGCGCGCGCTGCTGCGCGAATTGCAGGGCGACCTGGCCGGCGTGGGCGCTTTGTTCCAGCTGTTTGTGGCGAATCACCGCGAGCTGGGGCAGGACCCGCAGCGGCGCGAGGTGCTGGGCGAGCTGGAATCGCGCCTGTCCGGCCAGATCATGGGCAAGGTGCAGGGCATGATCGCCGACGCGATGCGCTTGTCCGAATTGAGCCGGCAAGGGGTGCTGGCGGCGCAGCAGCGGGCGAATGTGGCCGTGATGCTGTTTGGCGGCGTGATCATCGCGCTGGTGGCCGGTTTGATCTACTTCACCATGACCAGCGTCACGGGACCGCTGGAGAAGCTGCGCCAGGGCACCCTGATCGTCGGCGCCGGCAAGCTCGATTTTGCACTCGGCGTGCACACAAAGAATGAAATCGGCGACCTGGCGCGCGCCTTCGACGGCATGACGGACAAGCTGCGGCGCACCACCGTCTCGCGCGACGAGCTGGCGCAGACGAATGCCGCCCTGGAAACGCAGATCGCCGAGCGCCAGCTGGCCGAGCGCAAGGTGCATGAACAGCTCGAGCGCCTGAACCTGCTGCAGCAGATCACGCGCTCGATCGGCGAACGGCAGGACTTGCGCAGCATCTTCCAGGTGGTGGTGCGCAGCCTGGAAGAGCAGCTGCCCATCGATTTCAGCTGCATCTGCCTGTACCGGCCGTCCGAACACGCGCTGCAGGTGACGTGCGTGGGCGTGCGCAGCGAGGCGCTGGCGCTGTCGTTCATGATGGGCGAGCAGGCGCACATTCCCATCGACGAAAATGGCCTGTCGAGCTGCGTGCGCGGCAAGCTCGTGTATGAAGCGGACATCGGCGAAGTGGCATTTCCGTTTCCGCAGCGGCTGGCGCAAGGGGGGCTGCGCGCCCTCGTCATGGCGCCGCTGCTGGCCGAAAACACGGTCTTCGGCATCCTCATCGTGGCGCGCCGCGCCGCGCACAGCTTTACCAGCGGCGAATGCGAATTCCTCAGCCAGCTGAGCGAGCACGTGGCGCTGGCCGCCAACCAGGCGCAGCTCTACGGCGCGCTGCAGCGCGCGTATGACGACTTGCGCCAGACGCAGCAGTCGGTGATGCAGCAGGAACGCCTGCGCGCGCTGGGGCAGATGGCCAGCGGCATCGCGCACGATATCAATAATGCCATTTCGCCCGTGGCCCTGTACACGGAATCGCTGCTGGAGACGGAAACCAATCTCAGTCCGCAGGGCCGGCATTGCCTGGAAGTGATCGAGCGCGCCATCGACGACGTGGCCGCCACGGTGGCGCGCATGCGCGAATTCTACCGCCAGCGCGAACCGCAGCTGGCGCTGTCGCCCATCGACGCCAACCTGGTGGTGCAGCAGGTGCTGGACCTGACGCGGGCGCGCTGGAGCGACATGCCGCAGCAGCGCGGCATCGTCATCGCCCTGCGCACGGAGCTGGAGGACGGCTTGCCCATGCTGCCCGGCAGCGTGGGTGAAATCCGCGAGGCGCTGACGAACCTGGTCTTCAACGCCGTCGACGCCATGCCGGAAGGCGGCACCCTGAGCGTGCGCACCAGCTGCGCCGGTGCAGCGGGCGAGGCGGCGCGGCAGGTGCGCATCGAGGTGGGCGACACGGGCGTCGGCATGGACGAGAATACGCGCCGCCGCTGCCTGGAGCCGTTTTTCACCACCAAGGGCGAGCGCGGCACGGGCCTGGGCCTGGCCATGGTGTACGGCATGATGGAGCGCCATGGCGCCAGCATCGACATCGTCACGGCGCCGGGGCAGGGCACGGCGGTGCGCCTGGCGTTTCCCGCCTGCGCGGTGGACGCGGCTGAGCAAGCGCCCGACGCGGCCCACGCCGTGCCGCCGCGCCTGCGCATCCTGGTGGTGGACGACGACCCGATGGTGCTCAAGTCCCTGCGCGACATCCTGGAAATCGATGGCCACGAGGTGGTGTCCGCCGACGGCGGCCAGGCCGGTATCGACTGCTTCCGCGCCGCATGCGAGCGGCACGAATACTTCGCCGTGGTCATCACGGACCTGGGCATGCCCCACGTGGACGGGCGCAAGGTGGCCAGCGCAGTGCGCCAGTGCTCGCCCGCCACGCCCATCATCATGCTCACGGGCTGGGGCCAGCGCCTGGCGGCCGACAGCGATTATCCCGAACACGTCAACTGCGTGCTGGGCAAACCGCCCCGGCTGAAAGAACTGCGGCGCGCCCTCAATACCGTCATCTCGACCACGTAGCCGCCTGCGGCCTCCATCATCGCTCGAAGACCAGCCACCTGCGTACGATGGGTGGCGTTGCCAGCGGTTGACAAGCATCGCAAAATTGCGCGACATCTTCCAGTGCCTGTCATATAATGAGAATCATTATCATTTATGTTGCCGGGTCCGCTCTTGTCTGCCTTTTCTTGCCCCTCGAATGACGCCACCCTGGCCGCCAGCCTGTTTACGGGCCACCAGGGCTGGCTGCTGCAGCGCTTGCTGTTGCGCTTGCGTAACCGGGCGGAAGCAGAGGATGTGGTGTCGGAAACCTTTGTGCGCGTGCTGCATGCGGGAAGATTGTCCGCCATCCGCGAGCCGCGCGCCTACCTGACGACGGTAGCGAAAAGCATCTTGCTGCAGCAGTGGCGGCGGCGCGATATCGAGCAGGCGTACCTGGAAACCCTGGCGCTGCTGCCCGATGCCGTCCAGCCGTCGCCGGAGGAACGCGCCGTGCTGCTCGAAGCGCTGGAACGGCTGTCGCGCGCGCTCGATACCCTGTCCGCCAAGGCGCGCAGCGCTTTTCTGATGAGCCAGCTCGACGGCCTCACGTATGCGCAGATCGCCGCCCGCCTGGGCGTGTCGGCCAGCATGGTGCGCCAGTACATGGCGCAGGGCTTGCGCTGCTGCCTGGCGGCGCAGGCGGCATGAGCATGTCCCCCGCGGTACAGGATGCCGCCATCGGCTGGCTGGTCGAACTCAGTTCGGGCGAGGCGGACGAAGGACAGCACCAGGCCTTCGCCCGCTGGCTGGCCGCCGATGCGCGCCATGCGGCCGCGTGGCAGATGCTGGGGCAGGCCGTCGAGCACAGCATCGGGCCGCTGCAGGCGGCGGGCGGGGCGGCGGCCGTCGGCCACACCCTGGCGCGCGCCGCCCGGCACGATGACCAGCGGCGCCAATGGCTGCAGGGCGTGCTGTGCCTGGCGGGCGCGGCGTTCGGTGGCGCCTGGCTGCTGCGCGGCAGCCCGTTCTTGCCGGACTGGAGCGCGGACCTGCATACGGCCACGGCCAGGCGGGGCCGCTACACGCTGGCCGACGGCAGCGTGCTGACCCTGGACGCCCGCTCTTCGGCCGATACGGATGTCACGCATGAACACCGGCAGGTCGTCTTGCGCCAGGGCCAGTTGCTGGCGCGCGTGGCGCCTGCTGCCAATGCGCCATTCGTGCTGCGCAGCGCGCACGGCACGGTGACGGCGCTGGGCGGCGAGCTGATGCTGCGGCGCGAAGCGCGCGGCACCGTGGCGCTGGCCGTGCAGGGTGATCTCGACGTGCGTCCGGCCGGCAAAGGCCTGGCGCGCGTGCTGCGCCAGGGCCAGGCGGCGCGCTTCGACGCGGATCGCTTGATGCTGCTGCCAGGCATGGCGGCAGGGCAGGCGACGGCGTGGGAGCAGGGCATGCTGGTGGCTGTCGATGAGCGGCTGGACGACGTGGTGGCCGCCTTGCGCCCGTACCGCCACGGCTACATCGACGTCACGGCGCAGGCGGCGGCGCTGCGCGTGTCCGGCAATTATTCGCTCGACGACAGCGGCGCCACCCTGCTGGCGCTGGCCGAAACCCTGCCCGTGACCTTGCGCCAGGGGCCTGGCGGCTGGTGGACGGGGCTCGACCTGAAGACAAGCTGACATTTTTTTGCGCCGGCACTGTCACTTTTGGCGCGCCGCGACTCATACCTGGTGTAGCCCCACTTTTCCTTCACCATCAAGATAGAGTCCCAGCATGCCACCATTGTTGATGCGCCAGATTCCCCTGGCCGTAATGTTACTTTCCTTCACCGTTCCTGCCGCCCTGGCGCAGACGCCATCGGTGCAAGCCGCGCCGGCCGCCACCCGCTTCGACGTGCCGGCCCAGCCGCTCAATGCCAGCCTGATCGCCATTGCCAGCCGTGGCGGCGTGCGCATTTCCATCGATGCGGAACTGGCGCGCGGCGTCAGCGCCGCCCCCGTGCAGGGCGATTTCACGGCGGAACAGGCGCTGCGCCGCGCCTTGCAGGGCACGCCGCTGGCCCTGCTGAAGACGGATAGCGGCGTGTATACCGTGCAAGGCGCTGTGCAAAGCGCCGCGCCAGCCGCGCCGCAGGCCGCCGTCCGGCTTGAAGCGACCATGCCGGAAGTGGTCGTCACCACCAATTACCTGGGCCAGGTGACGGAGGACACGGGTTCCTACACGACGGGCGCCGTCAGCACGGCGAACCGCCTGGTGCTGTCGCCGCGCGAGACGCCGCACGCGGTCAGCGTGGTGACGCGCCAGCAGATGGACGATTTCGGCCTGGTGCAGCTGAGCGAGGTGCTCAATCACACGCCGGGCGTGTACGTGCAGCACATCGACAGCGAGCGCACGATTTATTATGCGCGCGGCTTTTCGCTCGACAATTTCAGCTATGACGGCTTGCCGTGGACGCGCGACGCCTCGCTGAACCTGGGCGAATCGCTGGCCAATATGGACCTGTACGACCGGGTCGAGGTGCTGAAGGGCGCGAATGCGCTGATGAGCGGGGCCGGCACGCCGGGCGCCACCGTCAACCTGATCCGCAAGAAACCCACGCGCGAATTGCGCGCGCTGGCCGACCTGTCGGCCGGATCGTGGAGCAATTACCGTGCCATGGCGGACGTGGGCGGTCCCCTGAACGCCAGCGGCAGCGTGCGCGCGCGCGCCGTGGCTTCGTACCAGGACAAGCACTCCTTCGTCGACCGCTACCAGCGCCGTTCAGAACTCGCGTATGGCACCGTGGAAGCGGACCTGTCGCCGCGCACCCTGCTGACCGTGGGCGCCGACTACCAGCACACGGTGCCGCGCAATAGCGACTGGGGCGGCGCGCCCCTGTTCGACGCGGAAGGCAAGCGCTTCACCATGCCCCGTTCGTTCAACGGCGCGCCCACCTGGAGCACGCAGCAGACGGAAGCCAAATCCGTCTTCGCCTCGCTCGAACACAGTTTCGACAACGGCTGGATGGCCAATCTGCGCCTGATCCACCAGGCCAATGCCCTGTACGCGCCCGTCGCCTACCTCGACAGCTTCCCGAAGGCGGACGGCAGCGGCACGGCCATCACGGCGCGCCAGTACAACAGCGACGCCACCAGCAATGGCCTGGACGTGTACGCGAAGGGCCCGTTCACCTTGCTGGGCCGCACGCATGAACTGGTGGTGGGCGCGAACGCCTACCGCAAGCAGTCGGACGACGTCTTCAGCCCGTATTCCTTCATCAAGGTCGACAATATCTATACCTACCGGGGCGAGGTGCCGGAGCCAACGTGGGTGCTGGACACGGCGCGCGAAGTCATCCGCCAGAAGGCCGTGTACGCGACGGGCCGCTTCTCGCTGCCGCAGGGCGTGCACGTGATTCTGGGCGGTCGCCTGTCGTCCTACGTCAACCCCACGGCCGACATCGACGAGTCGTCCATCTTCACGCCGTATGCGGGCCTGACCTGGGACTTCGCGCCGAATTTGACGGCGTTTGCCAGCTATAGCGACATCTTCAGTCCGCAAAACAGCCGCGATGTCGACAACAAGACCCTGGACCCCGTGCTGGGCAAGAATATCGAGGCGGGCGTAAAGGGCGTGTTCCTCAACGGCCGCCTGAACGCCAGCGCGGCCGCTTTCGAGGTGCGCCAGGACAACTTCGCCGAGTCCGTCGATGCCGTGAACAAGGTGACGGGCATGGATGCCTACCGCGCCATCGATGGCGTGCGTTCGCGCGGCGTGGAACTGGAAGTGGCGGGCCAGCTGATGCCGGGCTGGCAGCTGCAGGCCGGCTACACGCACAAGGTGGCGCGCGACGCGGGCGGCAAGGTCAATACCCTGGCGCCCGAAGACCAGCTCAGCCTGTACAGCACCTGGCAGCCGATGCCGCGCCTGACGGTGGGGGGCGGCGCGCGCTGGCAATCGCACACCTGGCAAAACACGCGGGCCGTGCGCGGCGGCATGACCACCGTGCACCAGGGCTCGTATGCCGTGTTCGATGCCATGGCACGCTACCAGCTATCCGGCCGCCTGGCCCTGTCGTTCAACCTCAACAACCTGACCGACCGCGCTTACTATGGTATCAGCACGGGCCGCAGAGTCAGTTACGGCGACCCGCGCAATGCGATGCTGAGCCTGAATTACCGCTATTGATAACAGTTGCCGTCGGGATGCGGCAGGGGAATGGGGCAGGGCTGCAGGGGCGTTGCATCGTCTATCCATGCGCTAAACAGTGGCGTGCTGCTATTTTTAGTGAGGCGTGAATTATTTTGCAAACTGGAGGTCTGATTTTTAGATCTCTATACGCCTGTGCAACGTCCTTTGTGCGGTGTCGTGGTCAATTATGTCAACGGGGGGAGGGGTATGTCATCCGGAAATCAATCCTCCCCGTCGACAGAAGCGCCAACGCCAGTTGAGGTGCCACAGAGAAACGATGCCAATGCCGCACGCTTGGAGAATGTCAATCACCTGGCATCATTGGCCTACAAGATAGCCCTTGCCCTCGGTGCTATCGTCGTCTTTTCATATTTGTTTTCAATTCAGTTTTTCCCTTCCGCCTTGGCGCCAGGGGAGGTGATTTTGTTTGTATTTATTGCGTTGGCCTTCAGTTTCATATATGGAATACTCTGGATTTATGGAACTTTTTCTGCTTTATGGTTGCTGCCGCTTGTCAGCTACATAAGAGGTAAATGCCGGTTCAGGCGTAGGGAATTATCGCCTTTTCCTCCATGGCGATGTATCCAGGAAATAGCTGCCCTTCCGACTTCTCGCTGGTGGCCCTGTTTTCGTTGGATTCCAAGAAAAATACGTCAGTTTCGCAAGGGAGCGACGAGAAATAGCAGGACTCCACTCAATAAGCTGCCAAGTCCGCTGCGTGGCGTCTTTCCAGTATCATTTTCCCTTGTCGTGTTCATCGTGATGTTGAGTCTTGTTCTCGTCAAAGGCCTGATGGTTTTTACCTTGTTATTAATTGGCTGCTTCTTGGCTGGATTTTTCACCTTGCTGATGCTGATTGCGGTAACGTCAAGCGAGCAGCCAGATGCGGTTACTCCTCAATCCAGACGTTCCATCGTTTGGTGGCAATATGCTTTTTTCTTCTTCTTGCCCCTTGCCATCGTACTTCTTTACGCTGGCCCCACCAGATTGTCGCAGATGGCTTTCAATGCCATGGGTATTCGCAGCCCGAATGTCAGTATCGAGGTAGCTGAGGCGGAATTGGGCGCGATTGAACGCGCCAGCGAATTGATCGGCAGGCCCATTCTGGATTGTCGCCGCACTGCAGAGGGGCGATTGCTATTGCACGGTGCGGATGTATTGTGGACAGGCATAGGCACTACCTCTCTTGTGAGCTTCAGCCTGCGAGGGCCGGATCGATCGACGATCTTCGGCACGGAACATGTGGTGCGAAGAGAAACTTCCCTCCGTTTTGAATCGGCGTCATTGCGTGTCATTACCAGCCGTCCGGCGATCGATATGTGTTTCGACCTGACGCATGAGCTGGGATTGGCATCGCGTGGTGACGAGTTGAATGCGGATATGCTGGAGCGGCTGCACGACGCCGTCCTGA
The DNA here is from genome assembly GCF_059423585.1 of Janthinobacterium sp. GW460-12-1-14-LB5. Lineage (NCBI taxonomy): Bacteria > Pseudomonadati > Pseudomonadota > Betaproteobacteria > Burkholderiales > Oxalobacteraceae > Janthinobacterium > Janthinobacterium sp. GW460-12-1-14-LB5. The sequence continues at coordinate 100,018 of NZ_JBWKYD010000002.1, forward strand.
CAGTGCGCGGCGCCGGTGTTCCGCGCAGTATTTTGGTGCTGGTGCAAGGTGTTGGCAAGGATGTGATCCTTCCCAAGGATAAAGATGGCAATAAGTTTCTGCAGCAGGCGCAGTTACGCGCCCGGGTGATTGCGAATGCAATCCGGAAGATAATGCCTGACGACAATATCAAGATCGTGTCGGAAGGACGATTGAATGCAGAAGCTGAGCATGTTCCGCTCCTGGCGGGGCCATGTATAGCTGATATTCGCATGCATTCATCTGATTGGAAACGCTGCGATATGCCGATTTTTAACGTTGAGTTGCACGTGAAATACGCGACCGCGCACGTGGACGGGCTCCGATAGGCACGAATCGTGTTGCTACCAGTGCCCGCCCTGCGCGCACGCCAACGACGGACTGCTACATCAGAACCGGTACGTCAACGTCCCTCGCACACTGCGCGGCGCGCCATACGTGCCTTGCGCATAGGTGTTGATGTTGATGTACTTCTTGTCGAGCAGGTTTTCCACGTTCAGCTGGGCCGTCAGCTGGCGCGACAGCTGGTACGTGGCCATCAGGCTGACCGTGCTGTAGGCTTCTTGCGTCACTCTTTCCTTGCCGTTCGGGCCCGCGTCGTCGAAGTAGAACTTGCTTTGCCAGTTGACGCCGCCGCCCACGGTGAGGTCGGGTCGTACCTTCCAGGTGGTGAACAGGCGCGCCGTCGAGCGGGGCGACAGGGTGTTGATGTCCTGCTGCTCGCGGTCCTTGGCGCGGAAGTGGCTGGCGCTGGCCGTCACGTTCCAGCCCGGCGCCAGGCGGCCCGACAATTCCCCCTCGATGCCACGGCTGGTGGCGCCGCGCGCCGCGTAATACGCCTGCGTGGTGGTGCCGGGGATCCGGTGCGCACCGTCCGGCTGGGCCAGCTTGTCCTGCTTGATCTCGAAGAGGCCGATGGAGCCGTTGGCCTGGCCGCCAGCCCATTCTCCCTTCATGCCCACTTCCATGCTTTGTCCCGTCAGCGGGTCCAGCCAGGCGCCTGCGCGGTCCTGGTTTTCCTGCGGGCGGAAGATGTCCGTGTAGCTGGCATACGCGGAATACGTGTCGTTCAGGTCCACCACCAGGCCCGCATACGGCACGAACTTGCTCTTGGCGAAGGCAAAGCGGGCGCTGCCGTCAAAGCCGATGCGGTCCTTGTCCCAGCGGCTCAGGCGTCCGCCGACGATCAGTTTGGTGTTCTCGGCCAGGTTCAGGCGCGCCGCGCCGTAGGCGCCATATTGCTTCGTCGTGTATTTTTCCGACAATACGGGCTCGCCCCAGGCCGGCTGCGGGTAGCTGCCGTCCCAGGCGAGGAAATTGCCGATCGGTTCGGGATCGAGCGCTTCCTTGACGCTGAATTGCGCGTGCTGCACCGTGTAATTGGCGCCGACGATGACTTCATGTTCGCGTCCGCCCAGGGTAAATGGCCCCGACAGCTTCAGGTCGGCGCTGCTCTGGTCGCGCGAGCCGATGTAGCGGTTCGGGTAGCCCAGCATGCCCAGGCCCGTGATGCGGTCGGGCCGCTCGGCCAGGAAGAGCAGCGGCGTGTCTTCCGTGTGCTTGCTGTACATGGCTTGCGCCTGCGCCTTCCAGCCCTGGCCCAGCGCGTGTTCCAAGGTGGCGTGCACGTTGGTCTGCTCGGTGGCCCAGGCGGCCCAGCGGGGCGCCGTGGTGACGGAACGGTCGAAATCGGTGCGCGAACCGTCGCTGTACCACAGGGGGAAGCCGCCCCAGTTGCTGCCTTTCGGGTCGTTCTTCTGGTAGCTGGCGCCCACCATGACGACGCTGCCGGGCGCCAGGTCCGCCTCGGCGGTGGCGTAGACGAGCTGGCGCTGGTTCGAATAGCCATTGGTAAACGACTTGCGGTCCTGCCAGGCGCCGGCGATCCTGCCGCGCACGGAGCCGTCCGCGTTCAGCGGCGCGGCCAGGTCGACGGTGCCACGGTAGTCGCTCCAGGAACCGGCCGCCAGCGACCATTGCCCTTCGAACTGCCTGGCGCTGGCCCGCTTGCGCACCAGGTTGATCGAGGCGGACGGGTAGCCGGCGCCCGTCAGCAAGCCCGTGGCGCCCCGCGTCACTTCCACGCGGTCGTAGATCAGCGAATCCATTTCCGATTCGCCGCCCGAATACTGGACCTTATACGTGGTGGGCACGCCGTCGTACTGGAAATTGTCGACGTCGAAGCCGCGCGCGGAAAAGGTGCTGCGCTCCGTGTCGAACTGGTTGACGGCGATGCCGGGTGTATTGCGCAGCACGTCGCGCACCGTCAGCAAGTCCTGGTCATCCATGCGCTGGCGCGTGATGACGCTGACCGATTGCGGCGTCTCGCGCAGGGACAGCACCAGTCCGGTGGCGCTGGCCGTGGCCGGCGTCGTGTACGAATTTGTCCCTTCCGTGCTGGTGCTGCGCTCGGCCGTGGCGCGCACGGCGATGCCGGGCAGGGTGGTTGCCTCGGCGGCGGACGGCAGCCTGCGCACGGCGTAGTGGCCGCCGCCCTGGTCGACGGCAATCAGGCCGCTGCCATCGAGCAGGCGGGCAAAGCCGTCGGCCACCTGGTAATTGCCGCTCAAGCCCCGGCTGTGCAAGCCCGCGTACAGGCTGGCGGCGCCGGAAATGCTGACGCCCGCCTCGGCCGCAAACGCGGACAGGGCCGTGCCCAGCGGGCCGGCTGCCACCTGGTAGTGGCGCGCGGGCGCATCTTGCCGCTGCGCCTGCGCGAGCGGCGCCAGGGCCAGGCTGCCCAGCAGGGCGAGAGTGATGCTGGTGTTGCGATAGTGCTTCATTGCTTGTTTCCCTTCGTTCATGTGTTGGTCCTGTGTGGATTGACGGGGCACATGCGCGAAAGGGACATTTTTTTAAGAATATTTATGCGGGGCCGACGGAAATCCACCAGCGGCTGTGGCGCTGCACGCGGATGGGCAGCGATGCTTGTAATAGTGATAATAGTTGATCCGTATCATGCAATTGGTACACGCCCGACACGCGCAGCCGCGCCACGGCAGGGTCGCAGCGCACCACGCCGTGGCGGTAGCGGCTCAGTTGCGCCAGCACGTCGGCCAGCGGCGTGTCGTCCGCGTACAGCAATCCCTTGGTCCACGCGGACGCATGCGGCGCCAGCGGCCGCGGCGCGCTGGCGGCGTCCGCGTCGAAACTGGCTTGCCAGCCCGCCTGCAGAAGGACGGGGCTGCCCTCGGCGGGCCGCACTTCGACGGCGCCCTGCGAGACGGCCACGTAGGTGCGCGCGCCCAGCAGGCTGTCTTCCTGGCGTACCGTGAAGCGCGTGCCGAGGGCGCGGATGCTGCCGTTGCTGGTGCGTACGACGAACGGCCGCCCGAGGGCATCGGGGCTGGTTGCCACGTGAATCTCTCCGGCGCGCAAGTGCACCAGGCGCAGGGATGCGCTGAAGGCGATGTCGGCGGCACTGGCCGTGTTCAGGCTCAGGGCGCTGCCGTCGGCCAGGGGCACATGGCGGATTTCGCCCGTCGCCGTGCGCAGTTCGGCCGTCCACGCCTGCCATGGCGCCAGCTTCAGCATGGCCCAGCCGCCTGGCCCGGCGGCGATCAGCAGGGCCAGGGTTTTCAGGGCGGCGCGGCGCGGCGCACCGGCCGGGCGGTCGAGCACTGGCATGGCCAGCGGCGGGGGCAGCATGCCGAAGGTGCGGCAGACCTGCTCGGCGCGCCGCCAGGCCGTTTCATGGTCGGGGTGGGCGGCGCGCCAGCGGGCCAGGGCCTGCTGCGCGGCGGCGTCCAGTTCGCCGCCCTGCAGGCGCATCATCCAGTGCGCCGCTTCGCGCGCGGCGCGCGCATCGATGGCCGTGCTCATGCCAGCAGCAGGATGCACTGTTCGAACGCCTGCACCATGTAGCGCTTGACGGTGCGCTCGCTGATGTTCAGGCGCGCGGCGATGTCCGCATACGCCAGGCCTTCCAGCTGCGACAGCAAAAAGGCCGTGCGCACCTTCGCGCCCAGGCCGTCGAGCATGGCGTCGATCTGGTGCAGGGTTTCCAGGATCAGCAAACGCTCTTCGGCCGATGGCGCGGCGGGCGCGGGCAGCTGCGCCAGGGTGGCCAGCCAGGCTTGCTCCAGCGACTGGCGGCGGTAATGGTCGATCAGCAGGCGGCGCGCCACGGTGGTCAGGTAGGCGCGCGGCTCGCGCAGGGTGACGGCGCGCTCCGATGGCGTGGCCAGCAGCTTGACGAAGGTATCCTGCGCCAGGTCGGCCGCGTGATCGGTGCAGGACAATTTGCCGCGCAGCCAGCGCAGCAGCCAGGGATGGTGCTCGCCGTACAGCTGGCTCAATGAAGACGGGCCTTGAGGATCGGCGGCAGGGGATACGGCATACGTCACGGCACACTCCAGTTGGCGCGGAAGTCCCGTGCCGCTGGCGCATGCAGGCCCTTCTTAAATGCGAATGGTTCTCATTTTACATTGACGTGCCTGAAAGTCAATGCGGCAGCGCCATTGACATGGCCAGCATGGCATTTCCGCTATACTGGCCCCCCAATATTGCCGCCATTCGCCGAAAATCACCATGGACCTGAGTACCCACGCCGCCGTCGTCAATTGCGAAGCATATCGCGACGGCAGGAAGATCGCCCATTTCGACATCGACAAGGTGGGCGACTTCCTCGGCGACCCCGATTGTTTCGTCTGGATCGGCCTGGCCAGCCCCGACGTCACGGCCATGCACGCGCTGCAAGCGGCCTTCGGCCTGCACGAACTGGCCGTCGAGGATGCGCAGGGCGCGCACGAGCGGCCCAAGCTGGAAGAATACGGCGACACGCTGTTCATGGTGATGCATACGGCCACCCTGGACGGCGATGCCATCGTCTACGGCGAAACCCACGTCTTTCTCGGCCCCCGTTTCATCATCACGGTGCGCCACGGCGCCTCGGCCGGCTATGCGAAGTTGCGCGAACGCAAGGAAAGCGTGCCCGAGAAACTGGCCAGCGGCCCCGGTTACGTGCTGTATTCCATCATCGACTTCATCGTCGACCAGTACCAGCCCTGCATCGACCATTTGCAGGCGAAGTTTCAGCACTATGAACTGCAGCTGTTCAAGCCCAGTCTGAGCGAGGACAAGCTGCAGGATTTCTACCAGCTCAAGACGGAGCTGCTGAAACTCGATGCCGCCGTCAACCCGCTGCACGACATTTGCACCCAGCTGATCCGTTTCCATGGCGATATCGTGCCCAAGGAAAACCGCATCTATTACCGTGACATCCTCGACCACGTCAAACGCGTCACGCACACGGCGGGGCAGATGCGCGAACTGGTCAATTCGGCCATGCAGGTGGCGCTGGGGCAGATTTCGATCCGCCAGAACGAAGTGGTCAAGCGCCTGGCCGCCTGGGCCGCCATCCTGGCCGTGCCCACCATGGTCTTCAGCCTGTACGGCATGAATTTCGAATTCATGCCGGAACTGAAGTGGCGCGGCAGCTATCCGGCCGTGATCGTCGTCATCATCGCCGGCTGCTACTGGCTGCACCGGCGTTTGAAGCGCGAAGGCTGGCTGTAGCGGCTGGCTGCCGCCATGCAAACATTGGAGAGTTTTGCCGTGCAATTAGCTGCTACGATGAAACTGTCTCAGTGAATGCGCATGATGGCAGGTGACTGAACCTCCTTGGCGTGGATGGCGTGTCCGGCCGGCGCTGTACCCCACAGCCGCCGGCGGGCGTACATTGCCTGTCCGGCGCCACAAGGCTCCTGTAACCCGGGAGCCTTCTTTTTGCCTATTTCACCAGCACCGCCGCAGCCGCCTCGAGGATCAGCGCCGCCACCTCCACGGGACGCGAGGCCAGTGAGGCGTGGCTGGCGTTGAGCGTGATGACTTTGCGCGCTTGCAGGCGCGCGGCCATGCGCTCCTGGTTGACGGGGGAAATCATGCGGTCGGCGCTGGAAACCTGGTACCAGCTGGGTTTATGCTTCCAGGCCGGGTCGCTGACGGTATCGCCGAAGGTGCTGGCCAGCGGCGCCTTCTGGATCACGCCCAGCACGGCGCCTTCTTCCGCGTCGAGGTCCTGGCAAAAGCTGTCATGGTATTGCTCGGGCTTGACCCACAGATAGCCGTCGCTGTCGCCTTCCAGGCTGGCCGCGCCCAGCGGCGGATGTTCCTGCGTGATGCTGCCCGGGCTTTCGCCCGCGTCGGGAGCGAAGGCGGCGATGTACACGAGGCCCGCCACATTCGGCGCATTGCCGGCCACGCTGATGACGGCGCCGCCATAGGAGTGTCCTACCAACAACACCGGGCCGTTCACCTGCGCCACCATCTTGCGCGTGCGCTCGGCATCGTCGGCCAGCGAGGTCAAGGGCAGTTCGACGGCGCGGATGGCCGTGTGGCCCTGCCGGCGCAATTCGACGATGACGCGGCTCCAGTGGGCGGCGCCGCCCCAGAAACCGTGGACGAGGACGATGGTGGCTTGCTGGCTCATGCGGATACTCCTTGATGTAGGGGAAACGGCAAAGACCGCGCAGCTGCAGAAGAGTAAGCGCGCGGCGGACGGCTGCGCAACCATTGTAGACCTTCCGGCGCCGCCGCCAGCGCCGCTTTATTTTTCCCGGCGCATGGCTGCGCTAGTGCGACACCAGCACCGGCAAGGTCGTCTCCTGCAGCACCGTGCGCGTGACGCCGCCCAGCAGCGCTTCGCGCAGGCGCATGTGGCCGTAGCAGCCCATCACGACCAGGTCGCAGCGCCGCTGCGTCGCCATGGCCTGCAGGGCCGCGCCCACGTCCTGGCCCGGCGGCGTGTCATGTTGCAGCACCTCGACGTTGACGCCGTGCCGCGCCAGGTACAGGGCCAGGTCGGCGCCCGGCTGCTCGCCGTGCGCGGCCGGCTGGGCGTGCGAATTGACGACGGCCAGGGTGACTTGCCGCGCGCGCTGCAGCAGCGGCAGCGCATCGGTGATGGCGCGCAGCGCTTCGGCGCTGCCGTTCCAGGCCAGCAGCGGATGCTGGCCCGTCTGCGGCGGGACAGCGGCGGGCGCATGCGGCACCATCAGCACGGGGCGGCCGCAATGGAGCATCAGGTATTCGGCCGTGCCGGCGATGACGCGCGAGGGCGTGTCCTGCGCGTCCGTCTGGCCCACGATCAGCAAGTCGCAATAGCGCGCCTGCAGCAGCAGCGCGCCTTGCGCGTCGTCGTCGACGAAGCGCGTTTCATAGGTGCCCAGGCCTTCCTCGCGGGCGATGCGCTCGAAGTCGTGCAGTGCGTCGCTGGCCTGGGTGCGCAGCGCCTGCATTTGCGCCGGCGCAAACTGCAGCGCGTTGACGCCGCCGCCATACGCGTAGCGCGAAATGCCGCTCATGGCCGAACCGATCAGGTGGGCGCCTTCGGCGATGGCCAGGCGCACGGCCAGGCGGATGCGCTGGGCGCAGTGGCGGGAATTGTCTACGTGGACCAGCAGGGTAGTGTAGGGCATGGCGTTTTCCTCGGTTGTCGGTTGTCGGTTCTCAGGTCTGCAGCACGTAGCTGCCCGGCGCGTCGCCCAGGGCAGCCCCCATGGCCGGCGGCGCCGCCTGCGCGCCCGCGCGTTCTGCCAGCCAGGCTTGCCAGGCCGGCCACCACGAGCCCTCATGGTGCGGCACGTCGCGCTGCCAGCTGTCCGCGTCGATGTAGGGCGCGTCGTGGCGGTGCGTGGCCAGCTGGTAGCTGCGGCGCGGCTGGCCCGGCGGCGAGACCACGCCCGCGTTGTGGCCGCCCGAGGTGAGCAGGAAGGTGACGTCCGTGTCGGTCAGCAGCTGCAGCTTGTACACGGAGCGCCACGGCGCCACGTGATCCGTCAGGGTGCCGACGGCGAAGATGGGCGCGTCGATGTCGGGCAGGGCGATGTGGCGGCCCGCCGTGCGGTAGCGCCCTTCGGCCAGGTCGTTGTGCAGGAACAGGCGGCGCAGGTATTCCGAGTGCATGCGGCAGGGCATGCGCGTGGCGTCCGCATTCCAGGCCATCAGGTCGCTGTCCTGCTCGTCGAGTCCCAGCAGGTAGTGGCGCAGCCGGCGCGACCAGATCAGGTCGTTCGAACGCAGCAGCTGGAAGGCGCCCGCCATCTGCTTCGTATCGAGGTAGCCCTGCTTCCACATGGCCGCTTCCAGGAAGCTGACCTGGCTGTCGTCGATGAACAGCGACAGTTCGCCCGGTTCCTTGAAATCGACCTGCGAGGCGAGCATGGTGAGGCTGGCCAGACGCGTGTCGCCGTCGCGCGCCATCGTGGCGGCGGCGATCGCCAGCAGGGTGCCGCCCAGGCAGTAGCCGGCCGCGTGCACCTGCGGCGCGCCCGTGAGGCGGGCAACGGCGTCGAGCGCGTCCATCACGCCCAGCTGGCGGTAGTCTTCCAGCGACAGCTCGCGGTCTTCCTCGGTGGGGTTTTTCCAGGAAATCATGAACACCGTGTGGCCTTGCTGCACCAGGTAGCGCACCAGCGAATTGTGCGGCGACAGGTCGAGAATATAGAACTTCATGATCCAGGCGGGCACGAACAGCAGCGGCGTGGCATGCACCGTGGCGGTCGCGGGAGCGTACTGGATCAATTCGATCAAGTCGTTGCGGTAGACCACCTTGCCCGGCGTGGCGGCCACGTTGACGCCCACCTGATAGGTGCGCTGGTCTGGCGCATGCACGCCCATGGCGGCGCGCTGCCAGTCCTCGGCCGCGTGGGCCATGCCGCGCGCCAGGTTGGCGCCGCCGCTTTCCAGGGTTGCCTGCTGCACCACGGGATTGGTCAGCAGGAAGTTCGACGGCGCCAGCATGTCGAGCCACTGGCGCACGGTAAACGTGACCACATCTTCGTGGTGCGGCGCCACGCCGCGCACGCCCGTGGTGGCACGGTGCCACCACTGCTGCTGCAGCAAGAAGCCCTGGTAGACCAGGTTGTAGGGCCAGCGCTGCCAGGCCGCGTCCTCGAAGCGGCGGTCCTGCGGCAGCGGCGCGATGCATGGCGGCCCGAAGGGCGCACCCGGCAGCGCAGCTTGCATGGCGTACTGTTGCCAGCGGCCGATCTTTTTCCACGCTTCCTGCAGCAGCGCTTGCTGTTTCGATGGCGCCAGCGCCAGGTGGCTGAGCCAGTCGGCATAGGCGTTGCCCAGCGCGGCTGGCGAAATACCGCCCGTAAACTTGCCCAGCCAGGCGTTCAGCAGCAGATCCAGGGTGGCGCCCTCGGGCGCGTTTTCCGGATAGTCGGGCACCGGCACGCCTTGCCAGGCGCTGCCCAGGCGCTCATGTTCCACGTTGTGCTCCGCCTTGCTCGGCTCCGTCTTGCTCATCCAGGACTCCTGTCATTTTTTTACAGGATAGCAAGAGCTTGTTCAAAAAATTATGATCTACATCAAGTTTGGCCGGATGCGTGCAGCAGGCAGCCTGCCGCCGGGATGGCCGCGCCGGTGTCCTGCACAAACAGCCGCACTTGCTCCTCCAGCGCATCGAGCCGCGCCAGCAGCGCCGCCTGCGGGGCATTTGCCGCTTCGCGCTCGATGGCGGCGGCGATGGCGACGGCGGGAGCCGCATGGAAGTTGGCCAGCAAGCCGGCCAGGGTATGGGCTTGCCGGCTTGCGGCGGGCCGCTCCCCTGCCTGCAGGGCCGCGCGCATGGCCGCCAGCTGTCCCGGCAAGCCGGCCAGGAACGATGCGCCGATGATGCCGAGCACGTCGGCGTCGGCGTCGGCCAGTGCGGCGGCGTAGTCGAAGCGCGGCGCGCCGTTCCTTGCCGGCACGCTCATGGCCGGCGCCAGGGCCGGTGGTTGCTTGCTTATTCGCAATACATGCTGTTCGATCAGGCTCTGGAAGGCGGCCGTGCGGAACGGCTTGGACAGGTAGTCGTCCATGCCGGCGGCGATGCAGCGTTCGCGGTCGCCTTCGAAGGCGCTGGCCGTCATGGCGATGATGACGCTCTTCGGCATGCCTTGCGCTTCGCGCGCGCGTATCTGCGCGGTGGCGTCGAAACCGCCCATTTCCGGCATCTGCAGGTCCATCAGGATCAGGTCGAAATGGGCCGCCGCCTGGCATTCGAGGGCGATGCGGCCGTTTGCCGCATGCGTGACCCGGTGCCCCGCATTCGACAGCAGCACGGTGGCCAGTTCGCGGTTCATGGCGTTGTCCTCGACCAGCAGGATGTCCAGGCCGGGCGTGTCTGCGCGCACGCACTGGGGCGCTGCGGCGGGGGCGGCACCGGGCATGCCGCGGCACCTGCCCAGCACGCCCGCGGTGATGGCCAGCAGTTCTTCGGGGCTGGCAGGCTTGAGCAGGTAGCCGTCGATGCCCAGTTCGCGGCAGCGCGCCGCGTCGCCCAGGCTGCCGCTGGACGACAGCATGACGATGGGCACCTGGCTCCAGTGGGACAGGGCGGCCAGGGCCGCTGCCGTGTCGAAGCCATTCATGCCGGGCATGGCGCAGTCCATGATGATGCAGTCCGCGGGCAAGCTGGTGCGGCAGCCGTCGAGCGCTGCCTCGCCCGATTCGCAGGCGGTGACGCTGGCGCCGCAATGCTCGAAGATCCTGCGCAGGATGGTCAGGTTGCTGGGGTTGTCGTCGACCAGCAGGATGCTGCGTCCCGCCAGCGAAGCGCCGGGCGGCGGCAGCAAGGGCTGCTGCTCGCCGACGGGCAGGGCCAGGTCGACGGTGAAGCAGCTGCCCTTGCCCAGTTCGCTCGACAGGCTGATACTGCCTTTCATCATCGTCACCAGGCGGCGCGTGATCGACAGGCCCAGTCCCGTGCCGCCGAAGCGCCGCGTGGTCGACCCGTCTTCCTGCTGGAAGGCGTCGAAGACGGCCTCCTGCATGTCGGCGGCAATGCCGATGCCGGTGTCGCGCACGTCCAGCTGCAGCCGGGCCATGCCGTTGCCGCCGGCGCGCAGCCGGGCGCTGACGACCACCTCGCCGCGCTGCGTGAACTTGATGGCGTTGCCCGCCAGGTTGGTCAGCACCTGGCGCAGGCGGCCCGGGTCGCCCAGCAAGGTTTGCGGCAGCGCCGGATCGATGTCGAGCACCAGTTCCAGCCCGCTGGCCTGCGCCCGCATGGCGTGGGCGCGCATGGTTTCCTGCATCAGCTGGCGCAGGTCGAAGGGGATGCTTTCCAGCGTCAGCATGCCCGCCTCGATCTTCGAGAAATCGAGGATGTCGTTGATGATGCACAGCAGGGCGTCGGCCGAGGCCTTGACGATTTCCAGGTACTTGCGCTGGTGGCCATCGAGCTCGGAATCGAGCACCAGGTCCGTCATGCCCAGGATGCCATTCATCGGCGTGCGGATTTCATGGCTCATGTTGGCCAGGAATTCGCTCTTCGAGCGGCTGGCCGACTCGGCCGCTTCCTTGGCCAGCAACAGGGCCCGTTCGGCCGCCTTTTGGCTGGAAATGTCGACCAGGGTGCCCACCAGGCCGTGCAGGCTGCCGTCGGACTTCAGCAGGGTTGCCTTGCTGAACAGCACGTCGACCTGCCGCGTGCCGGCGGTCAGCCGGTCTTCATACGTCTGGTTGCCCTTGTCGAGCATCAGGCGCAGGTCCTGCCGCGCCACCAGCTGCGCTTCCTGCGGCGGCAGGATGTCGGCCGCCGTCATGCCCAGGATATCCGCTTGCGCGAGCTGGAAGAAGGCGCAGAAGGCGCGGTTGGCGCGCAGGTAGCGGCCCTGCACGTCCTTCAGGTACAAGGGGATAGGGATGGTTTCGATCAGTGCGTCGACGAAATTGAGGTTGTGCCGCAGCTCGCGCGCCGCCAGGCGCCGCTCGGTGATGTCGGTGAGGCTGCCGGTGATGCCGGCCAGGCGCCCCAGGCCGTCGCGTTCGGCGCGTGCGCACACGTCGATCCAGCGCACGTTGCCATCGCTGGTGACGTAGCGCGCTTCATGGCGCATGCTGTCCACCTGGCCGTCCAGCAGCTGGGCCAGGCCGGCGGCGGCGCGCTCGCGGTCGCGCACATCGACGAATTGCAGGATACGCTTGCCCAGGCTGTCGGCGATGGAAAAACCGGTGATGGTGTGCCAGGCGGGGTTCAGGAAGGTCCAGGCGCCGTTCAAGTCGGTGCGGAAGACCACTTCATTGAGGCTGTTGACGACGTTGCGGTATTCGCGCTCGCTTTTCGCGATGGTCTCGGCCATGCGCTTGCTCTCGCTGATTTCCGTGCGGATGGCGATGTACTGGTATGGCTTGCCGGCCGCATCGAGGAAGGGCACGATGGTGGCGTCCACCCAGTATTGGCCGCCATCCTTGGCATGGTTGCAGATTTCGCCATGCCAGACCTGGCCGGCGGTAATGGTCTGCCACATCTGCGCAAAGAAGGCGTCCGCATGCGTGTGCGAGTTGATCAGGCGGTGCGTCTGGCCGACCAGCTCTTCGCGCGCGAAGCCGCTGATGGCGCAGAACTTGTCGTTGACGTAAATGATGGCGCCGCTCGTGTCGGTGATGCTGACAATGGCGTGCTGGTCCATCGCAAAGCGCTGGTTCTGCAATTCGATGCGGCGCAGTTCCTGCTGCGCCACCAGTTCGGCCAGCAGCACCGACAGGCCTTCGATATCGCTTTCCTGCGGCAGGCGCAGGCCGGAATCGTCGTTGTCGAGCAGGCGCACGGCCGCCACGCGCAGCGACTGGATCACGCGGTTGCGGCTGGCCAGTTCCGTGCGCAGCAGGTCGTTGGTCATGCTCAGTTCCGTCGAACTCAGTTCCAGGCTGCGCGAACGCAAGTCCAGGTCGCGTTCGGACTGGTCGTAGGCGCTGTCGATGCGCAGCAGCAGGGCCGGCAGGCCAGCCAGGAAAGCGGCCAGTTCGGGCGGCGTGCCGGCTTGCGCGCTCAGTGTCTGCGCCTGTTCCAGCAAGGCGGCGCAGGCGCTTTCCGAGTCGATATTGCAGACGCGGTTCAATTGGCGGGCGAGGGTGCGGTTCATGCTTCGCTCAGGACGGTGACGGTCATCGTCTGGTTATGCAGCTGGCAAGTGCCATGCGGCTGGGCGATGCCGATTTCGCCGTTGGAATAAAAACCGGCGATGCAGGCCGCGCCGCCCAGCAGGTCGGCCACGGCTTCGACCTCTTCCTCGACCCGGTCGCCCATGACCAGCTTGCGCCCCACGCAGCTGACCAGCAGGGCCAGCTGGTCGCCCGCCGCGTCGGCGTGGGCCTGGACGCCGCGCGCGGCCGTTTCTGCCCCGTCGATCAGCCTGTTGGTGCTCGAATGCATCAGTTTCAGGTAGCCGTCGGCGAGGATGTCGCCGGCCAGGGTCAGCGAACCCTGTTCCTCGTCGACGGCGAGGATGGTGCGGAAGACATTGCTTTTTTCGTGCGCGGCCGTCAGCATTTCAAAGGGGAACAGCAGCCCCGAGCCGGGCAGGTCGCGCGCATAGTCGCCCAGGTACAGCTTGTAGATGTCGAGCGCGCGCGCGCCGTCCAGGCCATACAGCACATTGTCGACGCAGCGCGTCACCTTGCGCGCCGGACCGAACGCTTCCCAGCCCGCATGGCTGCCGTAGCCGAGACGGATGCGCTCGCCGTACAGGCCGACGGCGACGATGGTGTTGTCGGCCGCGCCGCGCGGACCCAGGGTCCAGGTCTGGCGGAAGGCGCCGCCGTCGGCCGCCAGCCCGCCGGACACCGTCACGCCCGGCGGCAGGTTGGCCTGCAAGCCGGCGATGAGGGCGCTGCCATTGATGGCCACGCCCGTGCCCAGCATGAAAACGGCCGCCAGACCGTCCTGCGGCAGCGCCTGCGCCAGGCGCTCGCCCGTGTCGTGCGAATCGGCCATGTCGCAGATGATGGCGTCGGCGATGGCCACCGTCGTGTGCTCGAAGCCGATGGCGGTGATGACGCAGCTGTCGTCGTAGACGCGCTTGCCAGCGATCTCCCCGGCCGTGGAACAGCCGGCGATGACGGCACCGGGCATCTGGCGGCGCAGCGCCGCCGTCAGCTCGGGAGTGGCAAAGTAGGCGCAGGCGCCAAAGGCCAGCACCAGCTGCGGTTGCATGGCGGCCAGGGGGGCCAGGGCGGCATCGAGGTCGGCATGGTTTTTCAGGATCAGTTGTTGCACGCGCATGGCAGGTTCCTCGCTTACAGTGGGTGGGCGTGGTGATGGATGGGGTCGGGCAGGCTGTCGCGGATGGCGAGCACGTCGTCCCAGGCGCCCAGGAAGGCGTCGATGCAGCGCGGGCAGAAATGGCTGCCCTTGTTCTCTTGCAGGAACTGGCGCGCCTGGGCCAAAGGCCAGGCGGGCTTGTACGGGCGCTCCGAGCTCAGTGCGTCGAAGACGTCGGCCACGGCCACGATGCGCGCCGACAGCGGTATCTGGTCGCCCGCCAGGCCGCGCGGATAGCCGCTGCCGTCGTATTTCTCGTGGTGGCCGCAGGCGATTTCCTCGGCCAGGCGGATCAGCGGCGAATCGCTGCCGGCGAGGATCTGGCCGCCGATTTCCGCATGCTGGCGCATGATGGCCATTTCCTCGGGATCCAGCCGCCCCGGCTTGAGCAGGATATGGTCGGGCGTGGCCAGCTTGCCCACGTCGTGCATGGGCGCCGCCTTGAGCAGCAGGTCCTGCCATTGCGCGTCGAGACCCAGTTCCCTGGCGATCAGCGCCGAGTAGCGGGCCATGCGCATGATGTGGCCGCCCGTTTCGGGATCGCGGAATTCGGCCGCCCGCGCCAGGCGCGCGACCAGTTCCATCTCCCTGGCGGTGACGTTGGCGATGGCCTCGGCCACTTCGTGTTCGAGCAGCTTGGCGCGGTCGGCCAGCATGGTTTGCGCCGTGCGCAGGGCCAGCAGGTTGCGTACGCGCAAACTGAACTCGATGGTGTCGATGGGTTTGGTGAGAAACTCCGTCACGCCCAGCGAAAAGGCTTGCTTGCGCACGGCGCGGTCGTTCTCGGTGGTCACCATGATGATGGCGATGTTGGCCATGCCCGGCATCTTGCGGAAAATGCTGAGGAATTCATTGCCGGACAGGCTGGGCATCCGGTAATCGAGCAAGACCAGGTCCGGCACGTTCGATTCGCACCAGTACAGCGCGTCGATGGGATCGTTCATGCAGACCGGTTCGGCGGCGCTGGCCTTGCGCGCCAGGGTCGCCAGCAGGCTCAGATTGGTATCGTTGTCATCGACGATCAGGATGCTCATGGTGTCTCCGGCGGGGCGGGGCGGGTTCGGGTGGTGGCGGGGCTGGTGGCTGGCTCAGGCCGCCAGTTTTCCGCCGGCGTGCATGCCCATGCCCGACAGCAGGCTATCCATGTCGAGCACGATCAGCATGCGCTCGTCCAGGGCGCCGATGGCCGTCACGTGGCCGGCCATGGCCGAGCCGTGCAGCTGCGGCGGCGGCTTGATCTGCGCCGGCGCCAGCGGCACCACGTCGGCCACGCGGTCGACCACGATGCCGGTGGCGCCATGCGCGAAGATCAGGATGATCACCACGGTCGAGGCGTCGTAAGCGGGTTCGGCCTGGCCCAGCGCGATGCGCAGGTCGACCAGCGGCACGATGCTGCCGCGCAGGTGGATGAAGCCCTTGAGGAAGGCGGGTGCGTTGGCGATGCGGGTGACGGCGCCGTAGCCGCGGATTTCCTGCACCAGGCCGATGTCGATCGCATATTCCTCCTTGCCGAGTCCGAAGACCAGCAATTCCCGGGCGTCCGCTTGCGCCAGCTGGCTCGCTGCTGCGGCATGTGTCGTGATGGTTTCCATGTGCTTGCTCCTGTCAGGTGCTGCGGGGTGAATGAAACGGCGGAAATGGCCGGGTACTCAGGCTTGCTCGATGCGGTTGCGGCCATTGTTCTTGGCCTGGTACAGCGCGGCGTCGGCTTGCATGAAGCCCGCCTTCCAGTCGCCGTTGTCGGGCAGCGGTGCCAGGCCGATGCTGATGGTCACCGGAATGGACAGCTTGCCGAACTCGAAACGCGTCTCTTCCACGGCGCGGCGGATGCGTTCGGCCACCTGGCAGGCCATGCTCATGTTCGTATGCGGGAACAGGAAACCGAATTCCTCGCCGCCCACGCGGGCGACGACGTCCGAGGCCCGCGCCTGGAACTGGAACACGGCGGCGATGGCTTGCAGGACGGCATCGCCGGCGGCATGGCCATGCTGGTCGTTGACGTGTTTGAAGAAGTCGATGTCGGCGATGCCGATGGCCAGTGGGCTGTGGGCGCGCCTGGCCCGCGCGGCGGCACGCACGGCTTCGACCTCGAAGGCGCGGCGGTTGGACAGATGGGTCAGCGGGTCGCTCAGGGCGATGCGCTGCAGCTGCTGCCAGCGGGCCGCATTCTGCTGTTCGAGCGCGCGCTCGCGGCGCTGGTCGATGAAAAAGGCGCCCATGTAGTTCTCGTCGCCGAGCTTGCCCAGGTCCATGGCCTTGAGCACGATGGACAGCATGGAGCCGTCGTGGTGGCGAATGGCGAAATGGCGTTTGTGCCCGAGTACCCTGGACTTCTTTTCGCCGGCCAGATAGGCGCCGATCTGCGCGCCATGCTGTTCGCGCACGGCGTCCGGCAGCAGCGCCTCGATTTGCTGGCCCGCCAGGCTGCCCTGCGCATAGCCGCTCAGCGCATACATGGCGTCGTTCGCATACTGGATGCGTGAAGCGGCGTCGATGATGACGGCGGCGTCTTCGGCGGCGTCGAGCAAGCGCAAGGCCAGGACTTTGTTCATGCGTATCTCCCCTACATAGGTGCGGATTTCCCGAGTGGCGAAAGTGACGATGTCGTCGCATCGTTTTTGTTTTCCCATGTCAATCATCATACCTCAAATAAAATAGAATGCAATGAATTTCATGATTTTAATGATTTGTGTTTGCCGCGCAACTGCGGCCTGCTGCTCGATTTTGCCTTGGAGAGCTGGTTTTTCACTGTAGCGACGCGACAATCTATCCATTTTCATGATTTAAAAAATGACAAATTCGTTTAAATTTTTTATTTAAATGTTGTAATTGGTTAAATCATGGAGCAAAATGAATTTGATCTAAATCAAAAAGAGGGCAAATAGAGGCAAGTTGTTGGCAAGGCGCCTCTCGCCACTTGTCAGGATCTGTGCAGGAAAGAGCAGTGTTGTTCAGGCCAGGGCGCGAGCCCGCTTCTTTTCGGGTGGCGCCGCCATTCGCTTGTGTAGGATAGGGAGACAGAAATGCGTACAAATATGCCGGTAACGAACAGGGAATATGTGCTTCATGATGGTCAGACGGTGGTATCGAAGACTGACCTGAAGGGCAACATCACCTATGTCAACCAGGATTTCATCGATATCAGCGGCTTTTCGGCCGAGGAGCTGATCGGCGCGCCGCAAAACATCGTGCGCCATCCGGATATGCCGGCCGAGGCCTTCGCCGACTTCTGGCGCACCATCAAGAGCGGCAAGGCGTGGACGGGCATGGTCAAGAACCGCTGCAAGAATGGCGATTACTACTGGGTGGAAGCGAATGCCGCGCCGATGCTGGAAAATGGCCAGATGGTGGGCTACACCTCGATCCGCGTGAAACCCAGCCGGGAACAGGTGGCCGCCGCCGAGCAGGCATACCAGGCCATCAAGCAAGGCGGCACGACGCTGGAAGTGCGCGAAGGCGTGGCCATGCACCGCTCGGTCCTGCGGCGCCTGAACCCGCTGGCGCAGCTGACGCTGCGCGCCCGGATGTCCCTCGTGTTCGGCTCGCTGGCGCTGCTGTTCGCTGCCGCGCCGGCCATCTCCTATGTGGCGTCGGGACACGCCGGCATGCCGATGCTGTTCAGCACTCTCTGCGGCGTGGTGTCGTGCGCGGCCGGCGGCTACACCTTGCAGCGCGCGGCCGTGGTGCCGCTGGAGCGCATGCGTGGCGATATCGAGCGCATGAGCGCGGGCGACCTGTCGGGCAGCATCAGTGCCAGCGGCAACGACGAATTGACGGCGGTGGCGCAGGCGCTGCGCGTCCTGCAGACGAACGTCAAGCTGCTGGTCGGGCAAATCAAGGAATCGACGGGCGTAGTGGGCCGCGGCGCGGAGGAAATCGCCGCAGGCAATGCGAACCTGTCGCGGCGCACGGAGTCGCAGGCCAGCGCGCTGGAAGAGACGGCGTCGTCCATGGAAGAACTGACCGGCACGGTCAGGCAGAATGCCGACAATGCGCGCGAGGCGAACCGCCTCGTCAGCACCGCCTCCGAGACCGCGCACAAGGGCGAGCAAGCCATGTCGCAGGTGATTGCCACCATGGGCTCGATCCAGGACAGCTCGCGCAAGATCGTCGACATCATCGGCGTGATCGACGGCATCGCCTTCCAGACGAATATCCTGGCGCTGAATGCGGCCGTCGAGGCGGCGCGGGCGGGGGAACAGGGGCGCGGCTTTGCCGTGGTGGCGTCCGAGGTGCGCAGCCTGGCGCACCGCTCGGCACAGGCGGCCAAGGAAATCAAGGTGCTGATCGGCGATTCGGTGGACAAGGTGGGGGCGGGCAGCCGGCTGGTGCAGGACGCCGGCAAGACGATGGGCGATATCGAGCAGTCGGTGCGCCAGGTGGCCGGCTACATGGCGGACATTACGGCGGCCAGCCAGGAGCAGAGCGAGGGTATCGAACAAATCAACCAGGCCATCACGCAGATGGATGACGTGACGCAGCAAAATGCGGCCCTGGTCGAGCAGGCCGCCGCCGCCGCGGCCGGCATGCAGCAGCAGGCCGTGCAACTGGCGACGCTGGTCGATTCCTTCCAGCTGGTGCGCAGCGTGGCGGCCGGCGTGGCGGCCCGGCCGGCAGCCAGGGCTGCCGCGCCGCGCAAGCAGTTATCAGTGACGAGCCTGCTAAAACCGCAGCTGGCGTGATGCCGCGGCAGGCGCTGGCGCTGGAAAAGCGCGCTTACACCGCCTGGCTGACGGAGTAAATCAGCAAGCCGGCCAGGCCGCCCACGATGGTGCCGTTGATGCGGATGAATTGCAGGTCGCGCCCGATGGCCAGTTCGATGCGCTCGCTCATTTCATCCTTGCTCCACGAGTCCAGGCGGGCGGCGATGAAGGCGCCCACTTCGCCCCGGTAGCGCCGTACCAGCGACCCGCTGCCGGCGACGATGGCGTCGTTCAGCCATGCCCGCGCCGCCTTGTCCGCGCCCAGCACCTGGCCCGTGTTGCGCGCCAGGCTGGCAAGCGCTTGCGCCAGCACGGGGGCGTCGGCGTGCAGGTCGGCCAGCACGCGCGCGCGAATGGCGTCCCACAGCTCGCCCAGCATCGCTTGCACCGTGTCGCTGGCGATCAGCTGCAGCTGGTAGCGGCGCACCGTTTCCTGCCACTGCGGGTCGGCCTTCAGGTGCAAGGCGCTGTCGGCGATCCAGCCGGCGATGCGCTGGCGCAGCGGGTGGGCCGGGTCGATGCGCACGGTCAGGGCAAACTTTTGCAGCGAGGCGATCATGCGCGGCTCATACGCCTTTACGGCCTTCTTGACCAGCGCGTTTTCGATCTGGAAGGCGCCCAGCACGAAGTCGCCGATGGCCGTGTGGTGCGTCTCGTCGTCCAGGTAGGCGGCACTGCGGTCGAGCAGGAAGTCCAGCAGTTCCTGCGGCTTGCCATCGGCGATCAGCGCATCGATGCAATCGGCCGCCACGTCCGATACATTCAGCTGGCCCAGGTAGCCGCTGGCCTGTTCGCGCAGCAGGCGCCCCAGCTGCTCATGGTCGGCCATCGCCAGCAGCTGTTTCGCCACGCCGGCACCGGTCATGCCCAGCTGCCGCGCGTGAACGGGGTCGCCGAGCCAGGCGCCCAGGCGGGCGGCGGGATCGGCTTGCGCGATGCGCTCGGCGATGCCTTGTTCGGTAATGAAATGGTTTTCCACGAAGGCGCCCAGGCTGCGGCCGATGTCCGCCTTGCTGTTCGGGATGATGGCCGTATGCCACAGGGGGATGCCCAGCGGGTGGCGGAACAGGGCCACGACGGCGAACCAGTCGGCGATCGCGCCCACCATCGCCGCTTCGGCAAACGCTTCCACATAGCCCCAGGCGGGGTGGCCGCCCCGTTGCGAGCGGGCCACGGCGAAGACCAGCGCGGCCAGCAGCAGCAAGCCGGCGGCCAGCCACTGCATATTGCGCAGGCGTGCGCGCTTGAGCTGGTCCGTGCTCTGGTCCAGCTGTGCGATGAGGTCGGGGGATGGTTGCATGGATGGCGGCCTGCAGGGTTGCGAGACCGCCATCTTAACTGCGGCAGCGACAGGATGTGTCGCTGCACGGGACTTTTTACTGCTTCGGGTGCAGCAGCGAACGGCGGCGCGCGTAGCCGAAGTAGATGGCCAGACCGATCACCAGCCAGATGGTAAAGGCCATCCAGGTGACCCAGCTGAGGAAGCTCATCAGGCCCACGCACAGGATCACGGCCAGCGCCGGCACGAGCGGTACGCCGGGGCAGCGGAAGGCGCGCGGCAGGTCCGGGCGCTTCTTGCGCAGCACCACCACGGCAATCGACACCATGGTGAAGGCGGCCAGGGTGCCGATGTTGATCAGTTCAGCGAGGATGTTGAGCGGGATCACGGCGGCGATCAGGCCGAAGACGATGCCGACCAGCCAGGTGGCGAAGAACGGCGTGTGGAAGCGCGGGTGCACGGTCGACAGGCGCTTGGGCAGCAAGCCGTCGCGCGACATGGCGAAGATGATGCGCGTCTGGCCGAAGGCCATCACGAGGATCACGGTGGTCATGCCGAGGATGGCGCCCAGGTCGACGAAGCCGGCGATCCAGTTTTCGCCCGCATACTGCAGGGCCAGCGAGACGGGATGGTCGACGCCGAGGAATTTCTGGTACGGCACGATGCCCGTCATGATGGCCGACACCACCACGTACAGCACGGCGCACACGGCCAGCGAGCCGATGATGCCGATCGGCAGGTCGCGCGACGGCTTCTTGACCTCCTCGGCGGCCGAGGTGACGGCGTCAAAGCCGATGAAGGCGAAGAAGACGAGGGCGGCGGCGCTCAGCATGCCGTGGTAGCCGAACGGCATGTAGGGCTGCCAGTTGGCCGGCTGCACGTGGCGCGCGCCGAAGATGATAAACAGCAGCACCACGCCCACCTTGATGGCCACCATGATGTTGTTCAGGCGCGCCGATTCGCGCACGCCCCAGCCCAGCATGGCCGTCAGCAGCAGCATGATGACGAGGGCCGGCAGGTTGATGAAGGTCGTCACGCCTGGCAGCGCGCCCGGTGCGGCGGTGAGCGCGACGGGCAGGGCGATGCCGAAGCCCGACAGCAGCGACTGGAAATAGCCGGACCAGCCGACGGAGACGGCGGCCGCGGCCAGCCCGTACTCGAGCAGCAAGTCCCAGCCTATCATCCAGGCGGCCAGCTCGCCCAATGTCGCATAGCTGTAGGTGTAGATGGAGCCGGCCACCGGCACGGTGGAGGCGAATTCCGCGTAGCACAGGGCGGCGAAGCAGCAGGCGACGGCCGCCACGACAAACGACAGCGACAGGGCGGGGCCGGCCGTCAGCGCGCCCGTGCCGGTGAGCACGAAAATGCCCGTGCCGACGATGGCGCCGATGCCCATGAGTACAAGGTCGAACGGTCCCAGCACCTTGGCCAGGCCTCCCGGCTTCTTGCTGTGGGCAATCATGTCATCCAAATTCTTGGTTCTAAATAAGCTCACTGTGTCTCCTGGTGGTTTTTGTCATGGCGCCATTGCCGCCTCGTGAGTAGCACGACGCAGCCAGATTCTAGCCCACGCGCCCGTAATTCCAGAAGGAAAACCGTACATTGCCGTGCGCGCCCGCCCTGTCAACTTGCGAAACAGGCAAAAAAACAGCCCCGGATGTGGGCCGGGGCTGGAAAGGAGACTGCTACAAATGGTTACTTTGGCTTACCTGGAAAAGTGCGCTTCGATCTCTTCCAGCGTCTTGCCCTTGGTTTCGGGGAGCAAAAACGCAGCCGCCAGGAAATACAGCACGGTGCAGCCGGCGCCGAAGAAGAACAGTGTCGAATAGCCATGCAAGCCGACGGTGGGCAGGAAGATGGCGGCGATCACAGTCGAGACGAACTGGTTCACCAGCAGGGCGATGCTCATGCCGTTCGAGCGGATGCGGGTCGGCATCAGCTCGGACAGGGCCAGCCACACGCACACGCCCGGTCCCACGGCAAAGCTGGAAACGAACACGCAGATGGCGATCGCCACCAGCCAGCCGTGCGTGGACGAGGGCACGGGGCCCAGGCTGGCCTTTTCGATGCGCAGCGGCGCTTCGCGCCCGGCGGCCGGGTCGGCGAAGGGGTTCAGGTGCAGCTTGCGGAAGAACACGCCGATCACGCTGTCGGCCTGCACGGCGTCTTCGCGGGCGATTGACACCTGGCGCAGCACGGGATCGTCGCTGCGCAGGCTTTTTACGTTGGTGAAGGGGCCGTAGGCGTAGGCGATGGTCAGCTGCTGCGGCGTGCCGTCGGCGGCCGCGCCCAGCGCCGTCAAGGTGGCCGCATCGAGGCGCACGGCCAGGCCGTCGTTTTGGACTTGGGCGGCGATGGCGGGGCGCACGTCGGCCAGGTGCGCTTCGGCGCCGCGGAACAGCAGGCCGGCCGCCAGCAGCGAGACGACGATGCCGCCCGTGCCCAGCATCAGCAGGAATTTGCGGCCCTTGCGGTCGACCAGCAGCACGGCCACCACTGTCATCACGGCGTTCAGTACTTTTAAAAGTACGTCCGCCATGTTGGCCGAGGCGCCCGACAGGCCCGCCTGGTTCAAAATATTGACGACGTAGGCGAGGATGGAATTGATGCCCGTCGCCTGCGTGCAGGCGAGGATCAGGCAAGCGAGCAGGAAGGGCAGCACGTAGCGGCGGCTCAGCAGCGGGTCTTTCGCCTTGCCGCTGGCCTTGGCCGCGTTTTCCGGCGTGTCTTGCATCTCGCGCAACTCGATGTCGGCGGCGGCGGGCAGGCGCGTGCGCAGCAGCGACTGGCGCGCCTGCTCGATGCGGCCCCGTTGCGCCAGCCAGCGTGGCGACTCGGCCAGCAGCAGGGCGCCGATGGTAAACACGAGGCCCGGCGTCAGGCAAACCCAGAAGATGCTGCGCCAGGCGTGGTCCTTGGCCGTGAAGATGGCGGCGATGCGGCCCGCTTCCGGCAACGCTTGCGCCGCCTGCGTGGCCGTTTCCACCGTCTGCGCTTGCAGCAGGCCGATCAGGGCGGCGGCCACCAGGCCGATGGTCAGCAGCAGCTGGAACAGGGCGGCCCCCCGTCCGCGCTGCTGCGCGGGCAGGCATTCGGCCAGGTACAGGGGCACGACGACGCCGATCAAGCCGCCGCTGATGCCTTGCAGCAGGCGGCCCAGCAGCAGCGGCGTGTAGCCGTCGGCCAGGGCAATCAATGGAATGCTGGCGCTGAACAGGGCGCCGGCCAGGAACATCACCCAGCGCCGGCCCAGGATGTCGGCCAGGGCGCCGGCGAACAGCGACGACAGGACTGAACCCAGCAGCACGGCGGCGACGATAAAGCTCAGCTGCTGGGCCGTCAGTTTCCAGGCCACCGAGGCCGTCGACTCCAGGTAGGGCAGGGCGCCGGCGATGATGCCGATGTCTATGCCGTACAGCAATCCCCCCATGCCGGCAATAAATAGCAGGTAGCGCATGGCCCACACGGGGGCCTTGTGTGACGTGTCGTGCATGGTAACTCCGGGACGGGGTTGAGGTGGGGGGCTGGGTCTAGGGACTGAATCTAGCGGGTGGAAAGATCGATGGCCGCGCCTTCGACGAAGACGGACACTGGCTGTAATTGGGGATCGAGGACGACGATATCGGCCCAGGCGCCCGGTGCCAAACGGCCCCGTTCGGATTCGCCCAGGTAATCGGCCGGGTACAGCGACAAACGGTTCGAGGCGTCCGCCAGGTCCAGGCCCAGCTCGACGAAATTGCGCAGGGCCTGGTCCATGGTCAGCACGCTGCCGGCCAGCGATCCCGTGGCCAGACGCACGCAGCCCAGGCATTTGTAGACGCGCTGCGTGCCCAGTCCGTATTCGCCATCGGGCATGCCGGTGGCCGAGGTGGCGTCCGTCACGCCGTACAGGCGCGGGATGGCGCGCAGGGCCGCGCGCAGGGCGCCCTTGGCCACGTGCTGCAGGTCGGGGATGATTTCCGCGTATTCGGCGTGCGCCAGCGCCGCGCCCACCATGCCGGGATCGTAATGCGTCATGCCCGTCATGCCGTTGTACAGGTGGGTAAAGCCGGAGACGCCGGCCTGCAGCGCCGCCACGCCTTCGTCATACGTGCCGGCGCTGTGGCCGATCTGCACGCGGATGCCCATCGCCGCCAGTTGCGGGATCAGTTCCAGGTGGCCGGGGATTTCCGGCGCCATGGTGAGCACCTTGATGGGGGCGAGGGCGTGGAAGCGCTGCACCAGCGCCAGGCTCGCTTGCACCACGTCGGGAGGCTGCGCGCCCAGGCGGTGCAAGTTCAAAAACGGGCCTTCAAGGTGCACGCCCAGCATGCGCGCGCCGTTGGCGGGGCGCTCGGCGATGACGCCGGCCAGGCCTTGCAGGGCGCGCACGATCGACGGTTCCTTGGCCGTCAGGGTGGTGCCCAGCAGGGCCGTGGTGCCGTGGCGGGCGTGCACTTGCGCCACGGTGGCGCCCGCGTCACCGCCCTCCATGATGTCGACGCCGGCCGCGCCGTGCACGTGCAGGTCGATAAAACCGGGCAGGATGGTCAGCGCGCTGTCGGCGGCAGGGTCTTCTTGTATCTGGACGATGCGCTGGTCAAAAGTGATGGTGCCCGTGATCCAGCCAGATGGGGTAAGGATTCTGCCGCTCAGCATGTGTTATTCCGCTATAAAAAGTTCGATGCCCAGCTTGTGCAGCCCTTCGCGGTATTCCTGGCTGATGCTGGCATCGGTGATGACGGTATCGACGCGGTCCAGCTGCACGATGCGGTGCAGGCTGACGCGGCCGAACTTGGAGGCGTCCGTGAGGACGATGATTTTCTTGGCCCGTTCCACCATCTTGTGGTTCAGGCTTGCTTCCGCTTCGTGGTGGGTGGTGACGCCGAACTGCAGGTCGAAGCCATCCACGCCCAGAAACAGCTTGTCGAAGCTGTACGCCTGCAGACAGGTTTCGGCCTGGCTGCCCTGGATCGACAGCGACTGTTTGCGCAGCAGGCCGCCCGTGAGGATCAGGTCCACGCCGGGCGCGTCGGCCAGCTCCCACGCGATGTTCAGGCCATTCGTGGCCACCGTTACGCCCGTCGCATCGCGCAGATGGCGCGCCAGGGAGATGGTGGTGGTGCCCGAGTCGATGATGATGTTGTCGCCCGGTTCCACCAGCCGCGCCGCATACGCGCCGATGCGCTCCTTCTGCTCGTGGTTGATGGCGTCCTTCTGGCGTATCGTGTGCTCGGGCGGCGGCGTGCGCGTCAGGGTTGCGCCGCCGTGGCTGCGCGTGGCCATGCCTTGCGCTTCCAGCGCATTCAAGTCGCTGCGGATGGTGACCGCGGACACGCCGAGCTTTTCCACCAGATCGGTCACTTGCACCGAGCCCTGCTGGGCAAGCATTTGGAGGATGGATTCACGGCGTTGGCTGGTATTTCGCATGGTGGCGGGCTCAGTAAAAAATGAAAATACCGAGCTTAACAGATTGCCGCTTCGGCAATGACGGCCACCGCCGCATTGCGGTTGCAGGCGCGCGCATATTGCGCCAGCAAGCTGCCGATCTTGTGCTCGATCAAGGCTGGCGCCTGCGCTGCCAAGCTGCCCTGCACCACGGCCAGGTACTGTTCCGGCAAATGCTGGCTCAGCAGGGGCAGCGGAATCGCCACGGCGTCCAGGTTGGCCAGCAGCTTGCCGACGGCGGCCGCCACTTCCGGCTCGCCCCAGTAATAGCGGCAACGGTCGCTCAAGCCGTAGCGGCGCATCAGGCGCTGCTCTTCCGGCGTGCCCAGGTAATGCTTGATCCAGTTCTTCGGCTTGGCCACCATGACGTCGTCGAGCACCTGCATCAGCTGCGAGGTGGCGTGCGCCGGCAGCAGTTCTTCCTCGATCTGGCACAGGGCGAACAGCGCCTCGCGCAGGGCAAAGGTGGCGGCCGGGCCCACTTTCAGGATGGCGAAATGGTCGCGCACCATGGCGTGCAGGGCGGACTCACGCTGGTAGTCGGTGGAATGGGCTTCAAACACGAGGCCAGGCTGCTCGGCGACAAAGGCCGACAGCTCGGCGGCGGCATCC
The DNA here is from genome assembly GCF_059423585.1 of Janthinobacterium sp. GW460-12-1-14-LB5. Classification (NCBI taxonomy): domain Bacteria; kingdom Pseudomonadati; phylum Pseudomonadota; class Betaproteobacteria; order Burkholderiales; family Oxalobacteraceae; genus Janthinobacterium; species Janthinobacterium sp. GW460-12-1-14-LB5. The sequence goes on from NZ_JBWKYD010000002.1 coordinate 126,095, forward strand.
GCATCGTAGTGCTGGATGCTGCTCTGGTCGAAATCGACGCCCGGCTGCACCACCATGGCGATGACGCGGCGCCATGCGTCGTGCAGGCCGTTGTCGAGGAAGGCGCGGCAATGCACGTCGAGGGTGCGGCGCGCGGCCTGCGGGCTGGTGACTGCGCCGGCCTGCGCCAAGGACGCTTCGCCGCCGGGAATCGGCACTTCCGTGCCGATCACGTAGACGGGCGGCGCGAAGCCGGCGGCGGCCGCCGCCGCTTCGGCGACGATGCACAGGCGCGCCGAACGGGCGGCCACGGTTTCATCGTCGAGCTGCAGGGGGTCGTCGGCACAGCGCATGCTGCAATCGAGGTGGATTTTATGGAAGCCGGCCGACGCATACGCGGCGATCAGCGTTTCGGCGTGGTCCATGGCGGTGGCCGCATCGAGGTGCTGCCAGGCGTTCGGACCCAGGTGGTCGCCGCCCAGCACCAGGCGGCTGGCGGGGAAACCCTGTTCGCGGGCCAGCGCCAGCATGGTGTCGCGGAAAACGTTTGGTGTCATGCCCGTGTAGCCGCCGAACTGGTCGACCTGGTTCGACGTCGCCTCGACCAGCAGCACGGTGTCGTATTCGCTGGCCACGCGCATGGCGGCGCGCAGCACGCTCGGATGGCTGCAGCAGACGGCGTACAAGCCCACGCGCTCGCCGCGGCGGTGCGCCTTGATCACTTGCTGGATGGGCGACAGGGTAAAAGTCGGGTTTTCCGCTTGCTTCATCATGTTGACGCCTTTATATGTTGTCGTATCAAAAGGGCCGCGCCACGCGCGCCGCCGGCGTCGCCAAAGCGGGGCGGCAGGATGGGCGGCACGTGCACGCCGGGGAATAAATGGCGCTTGACGGCCGCCGGCAGCTTGTCGTACAGGTGCGGCAGCTTGGACAGGCCGCCACCGAGCACGATGACGTGCGGGTCGTAGGCCAGCACCAGGCCGGCCAGCGCGTGACCCAGCACGTCGAGGTGCACGGCCACCGTGCGCTGCGCCACGGCGTCGCCCATGTTGGCGCGTGCCACAATGGCCAGCGTGGCCAGCGGTTCTGTGCCTTCGCCGCCGAAATGCGCATATAACTTGCTCATGGCGGGGCCGGAAACGTAGCGCTCCAGGCAGCCCGTCTTGCCGCAGGGGCAGGCGTAGTCGGTCAAGCCATGCTGCGCCAGCAGGGTGGCGGGCAGGCTCCAGTGACCCCATTCGCCGGCCACGCCGTTCAAGCCGCGCAGCAGCTGGCCGCCCACGCAATAGCCGCCGCCCGCGCCCGTGCCGAGGATGGCGCCGAACATGCTGGCGGCATGGTCGGCCGCGCCGCCTTGCGCTTCCGACAGGGCGAAGCACTGGCAATCGTTGCCGATGGCGACAGGGCGTTGCAAGGCTTGCTGCAGGGTTTGCGCCACCAGGCGGCCGTTCAGGGCCGGCACGTTGGAACTGAGCTGGCGGCCGCTGGCGCTGTCGATCACGCCGGGCAAGCCGATGCCGACGGGCGCCGTCGTACCCAGGGCGGCGTCGCCGCGCGCCACCAGGCCGACGATCGCTTGCACGAAGGCGGCAAAATCGTCGCCCGGCGTGGCTACGCGCTCGCGGAACACCTCGGCCAGCGCGCCGTCGCGGTCGGCAAAGGCGACCAGCTCCATCTTGCTGCCGCCGATGTCGATGCCGTGGTAGCCGGCCGTGTGATTAGAATTGGTCATGGCCATAGATGGTGACGCCCTGCACGACACGGTTGACGATGCCGCCGGTGAATGGATTGTCGGGGCGCAGTTGCAGCAGCGCGGACTGGTGCAGCGCATATTGTTGCGCCATCAGCAGCCACAGCGGGGCCAGCCAGGCGTCGGGCCAGGCCGGAGCGTCGGCTGACAGGTCGCCGCCGATGCCTACCGTCAGGCACGCCTGCGCCACGCTGTCGCGCTGCAGTTCTTTCAATAGATCGTCTTCATACTGGCGCGCCAAGGGTTTGCTGCTGCGCAGCAGGATCACCAGGGACTCCGTGGTGACGGCCGATTTCGGGCCGTGGCGGAAGCCCAGCGCGGTATTCGCCATCGCCATCACGCGGCCGCCCGTCAATTCCAGGATTTTCAATGCCGCTTCCTTGGCCAGCGCTTCCAGCGGACCGCTGCCCAGGTAGACGACGCGCTGCACGGGTGTTGATCCCAGCTCTGCCACGGGAGCCGACCAGTCGCGCAAGGCTTGTTCGCCCAGCTGCGCCAGGCTCTCCAGGCGCGCCACGTCGACGTCCTTGCCCAGGACCGACAGGGCCGCCAGCAGCATGCTGCTAAAGCTGCTGGTCATGGCGAAGCCGCGGTCGCAGCTGCCTTCCGGCATCAGCAGGTTAAAGGTACTGCTGTCGTTGGCGCCCTGGCGCGCCAGCTTGCCGTCCGCGTTGCAGGTAATATTTAAAAAGCGCGCGCCGGGCACGACCTGGCGCAGCAGTTCCACGGCCGCCAGGCTTTCCGGGCTGTCGCCGCTGCGGGCAAACGAGACGAGCAGGGTGGGCGTATCCGCTTCCAGGTACAGCTCGTGGTGCGTCAGCAGGGTGGTGGTGGCGATGGCGCGGATCTGCGCGGGCCAGGCGGCATTCAGGGTGTCTGCGACGATTTCGCCCACATACGCCGAGCTGCCGGCGCCCGTCAGGATGACGCGCTGCGTGGGATTGGACAGCGCGTCGCCCAGGAAGGCGGCCAGGCTGGCTTGCTCGTTGCGCAAAATGCCGGCCAGCGCGCGCCAGATGGCCGGCTGGTGGGCGATTTCCTCGGCCGTGTGCAGGCCGCCGATGTCGCGCCAGGTTTGAATGTCACGCTGAAGAAGGGTAGTCATGGAGTGTCAGTAAAGTGTTTGTTGGAGAAAGCATAAATACTAAATTTCGAAAAGTCAAATACGAAAGTAAAACGAAAGTAAATTGTTTTGCAGCTTGCGAAATAATGTCGTCGTATTGGTGTTTTTCTGGGCCGCAATCATGTTGCGGTGCGGCATGAAACCCAGTCGTGCTGCCGCCTGTCGCTGAAATGCGACGATAACGAAAGTATGTTTTGTGACATTTTGGTGAAACGTAAGAAAAATGCGCCAATTCTGTGTATTTTATTAATAAATCGCCGCTTTAACTTTCTTTTTGTTGACGATATTTATTTTTCTTCTTAAAGTAATTTCATTGAATCACTTCTGAAAGCCAGCAGATGAAACCTCTCCCGCTTCCCCGCCGCGCCCTTGCCGCCTGCGTCCTCGCCGCTCTTGCCACCCTGGCTGTCCCTGGCCTGCAGGCCGCGCCCATCGGCAACCTGACAAGCCTGAGTGCCGTGCATGCGGCCGACGTGGCCAAGGGCGAGGCGCTGGGCTGGGATCTGCGCAGCGACACGGGCATGCAGCTGCGTATCAGCCTGCCGCAGGCGGACGTGCTGCGCATCCAGGCGGGCGGCAAGGGGGGCTTGACGGGGCCCGGCGACAAGGCCGCGCCCATCGTCGTGGGCCAGCCCGCCGCGCAGGTGGCGTATCAGATCGATGAACAGCCCGACCATATCGTGATCAGCACCGAAGCCCTGAGCCTGCGCCTCGACCGCAAGCCCTTGCGCTTTACCTTGTACCGCAAGGGCGACGCAGTGCCGCTGTGGCGCGAAGTGCAGCCGCTGTCGCTCGACGACAAGCAGGGCGTGCAAGTGCTGTCGAGCCTGCCGGGCGAGCGCTATTTCGGCGGCGGCCAGCAGAATGGGCGCTTCGAATTCAAGGGCAAGCAGGTGCCCGTGTCGTATTCGGGCGGCTGGGAAGAGGGCGACCGCCCGAATCCCGCGCCATTTTTGATGAGTTCACGGGGCTGGGGCGTGCTGCGCAATACCTGGTCTGACGGCAATTACGATTTGCGCGATAGCCAGCAGATCTCGCTGCAGCACGCGGAAGGGCGCTTCGATGCGTATTTCTTCGTCGGCAAGGACTTGCGCGACGTCGTCGCCCGCTACACGGACTTGACGGGCCGCGCGCGCATGCTGCCCCGCTGGGCGCTCGAATACGGCGACGCCGACTGCTACAACGATGGCGACAACGTGAAAAAGCCCGGTTCCGTGCCGAAGGGCTGGACGGACGGCCCCACCGGCAAGACGCCGGACGTGGTGGAAAGCGTCGCGCGCCAGTACCGCGAACACGACATGCCGGGCGGCTGGATTTTGCCCAACGATGGCTACGGCTGCGGCTACACGAACTTGCCGGAAACGGTGAAGGGCCTGGCCGGCTATGGCTTCCGCACGGGCCTGTGGACGGAAAACGGCGTCGACAAGATCGCCTGGGAAGTGGGCCAGGCGGGCAGCCGCGTGCAAAAACTGGACGTGGCATGGACGGGCAAGGGCTACCAGTTCGCCATGGATGCGAACAAGTCGGCCTACGACGGCATCCTGAACAACTCCGACAGCCGCCCGTTTTTGTGGACGGTGATGGGCTGGGCCGGCATCCAGCGCTACGCCGTGGCGTGGACGGGCGACCAGAGCGCCAGCTGGGATTACATCCGCTGGCACATTCCGACCCTGATCGGCTCGGGCCTGTCCGGCCAGGCGTATGCGTCCGGCGACGTGGATGCCATCTTCGGCGGCAGCCCGGAAACCTATCTGCGCGACTTGCAGTGGAAAAGCTTTACGCCCGTGCTGATGGGCATGTCCGGCTGGGCCGCGGCCGAGCGCAAGCACCCGTGGTGGTTCGATGAACCGTACCGCGACATCAACCGCCGCTATCTGAAACTCAAGATGCGCCTCACGCCGTATATGTATACCCTCGTGCGCGAAGCGGAACAATCTGGCGCGCCGCTGGTGCGCGGCCTGATGTGGGATTACCCGCAAGACCCGGCCGCCTACACGGAAGCGTATAAATATCAATTCCTGCTGGGCCGCGACGTGCTGGTGGCGCCCGTCTACCGCAGCCAGGCCGTCAGCGGCGGCTGGCGCAAGGGCATCCACCTGCCGCAGGGCACGTGGTACGACTACTGGGATGGCCGCCAGGCCACGGCCGGCGCGAAAGGGCGCGACCTCGATATGCAGGTGACCTTGGACAAGCTGCCCGTGTTCGTGCGTGCCGGCGCCATCCTGCCCATGTATCCGGAAATGCTGTACGACGGCCAGAAACCGAAGGATCAGCTGACCCTCGATATCTACCCGCACGGCGATTCCGAATACACCCTGTATGAAGACGACGGCAACACGCGCCAGTACCAGGGCGGCGCCTTCAGCCAGCAAGTCATCCGCATGCGCCAGGCGGGCGCCGACGTGCAGGTTGACATCGGCGCCGTCGATGGCAAGTACCAGGGCCAGGAAGCGCGCCGCGGCTATGCGCTGCGCATGCTGGCGGGCCAGCGCCCGGCAGCCGTCAGGGCGGGCGAACGCCTGCTCGCGGTGTCCGCCGATCGTGCCGCCTACGACAAGGCGGTCGAAGGCTGGTATTTCGACGCGGCAGACAGGCAAGGCACCTTGCACGTGAAAGTGGCGGCGCAGGATATCCGCCAGTCCCTGGCCTTGCAGGTGGCCGGTGCGCAGGCCGTGGCGAGAAGCGATGCCGATTTCCCCGCCGCTCCCGTGCCGGGCCGCGCCTTGCCGGCCGACGCCATGCAGGTGGTGGCGCGTCCGGCGGAAGAAAGCGGCTATCCGCTGGAAAACGCCTTCGACGGCAAGCCCGAGACGTGGTTCCGCACCGTGCGCAGCCCGTCCGTGAAAAGCGGTCCGCACGAATGGGTGATCGGCTTTACGGAACGGCGCCTGGTGGACGGCATCGAACTGGCGCCGCGCAACGACCAGCACTGGAAGCATGGCCAGGTGCGGGATTACGAAATCTACATCGGCGACAACAACGGCGAATGGGGCGCGGCGCTTGCGCGCGGCACCCTCAAATTGCAAGAGGGTACGCAGACGATCAATTTCCCCGCCACGGCGGGGCGCTTGCTGCGCTTCCGTGTCATGAGCACGCAAAATCCGGAAGGCGATGGCGCGGCGTCCACCGACCCGATGGTGACGGCGGCGCAAACGGGCCCGGTGGCGCGCGCGTTCGACGCGGCGCTGGCCACCGACGTGGCGCCCGTCACCTTGTCCGCCTTCCGCGTGCTCGAGCACCGCGTGGCCGAAGGAGAAGAGGTGCAGCGCTACCTGTCGGACCTGGCGCTGCCGAAGAACATCGCGAAAGACCGGCCGGCCGACAAGGCGGCCGAGATGCGCATGAACGGGCTGTGGTTCCGCAAGGGCCTCGGCGTGGGGCCTGCCAGCCGCATCGACTTGCAGCTGGCGGGTAACTGGAATCTGCTGCGCGCCGACCTGGGCGTGGACGATAGCTGCCGCAGCGCCGGCGGCTTGCAATTCCAGGTCTGGAGCGGTGAGCGGCTGCTGTATGACAGCGGCCTGGTCACGGCTCCCGGGGTGGTCAAACCCGAGATTGACGTGCGCGGCCTGAGCCACCTCAGTTTGCGCACCCTGGGCGCGCGCGGCGCCCACCCGGCCCAGGTCTGCGGCAACTGGGCCAACGCCGTACTGACCGGCACGGAAGGCGCGACAGTCAAGCCGCGCTAACCGCAATCACTTCATTTCACCAAATCGAGCCCCTCTTTGGACCGGGGAGGGGCTCTTGCAGCCTTACGAAAACAAATCACTTATAAAAGGGAGTCGGGAATGCACTTGAAAAAACTGATGGCCGCCATGGTGGCGGTAGGATTGTGCTCAACTGCGCTGGCATCAACGGCGCTGGCGGCGGAGGAGGAAAAACTGGCGCGCGTCGAAGTGACGGGCTCCAGCCTGAAGCGCATCAACGCGGAAACGGCGTCGCCCGTGCAGGTGATCAATGCCAAGCAGATCGAAAACATGGGCGCGCTCACCTTGCTGCAAGTGCTGGATAACTTGCCTGCGGCCCGTCCGGCGCAGCAGGACTTCCGCTCGATGTTCACGGGGTCCGACGGCGGCTCGCAGGCGAACTTGCGCGGCATGGGCGCGCAGGGCACGCTGGTACTGCTCAATGGCCGCCGCCTGTCGTTCTACGGCGCGCCGGCCGGCTTCCAGACCATGTTCGTCAATATCGACGCCATTCCCGCCGCCGCCATCGAGCGCATGGAAATCCTGACGGATGGCGCGTCGGCCGTGTATGGCTCCGATGCAGTGGCCGGCGTCATCAACGTGATCACCAAAAAATCGTATCAAGGCCTGGAAGCGCGCGCCAACGGCGAGTTTTCGCCTAGCGTGAAAGCCTATGGCGAGCGCCAGGCCAGCGTGCTGTATGGCCTGGGCGACCTGGCCAGCGACGGCTACAACATCTACGGTTCCGTCAACGTCTACCAGCGCGACCGCATCGCGCTGGCCGATACGTGGCAGAAGCGTCCTTCGTATTTTTATGCGAACAATCCCAATTTCATCCCGAACATGCGCGTGGGCGTGGGCAGTGAGCCGGGCGTGATGAATCCGGGGACCTTCTTTGTCTTCGACAAGGCCAACAACAATGCGCGCACCCAGCGCGCCGCGCCCGGCTGCAACACCAGCATCACCGAAGCGTCGGGCACGCGCTGCGTGTGGAATGCGCTGCCCAACCAGCTCGACACGGGCCCCACCTCGGAGCGCGCCACTGCCTACCTGAGCGGCCGGCTGAAACTGGGCGGCGACATGGAAGCGTTCGCGGAAGGCGCCTTCACCCACATCAAGATGCGCGGCGAGAATGGCCCGTCCAGCTTCAACAGCGGCAGCACGAACAACTGGTTCGCGCGCAACACGGGCAATACCCTGAATACCTTCGCCACGCCTTTCCTGAGCCCGAACAACGTCTACCTGAAGGGCAAGCTCGATGCCGATATGCTGGCCAAGATGGGCGGCGCGGCCGGCTTGAACTATCTGCTGCAGGATGCCACGGGCCACTTCGGCCAGAAGAACGTGGATGAAAACTACCGCGCGCTCGTCGGACTGCGCGGCAGCATCGGCGGCGGCTGGGATTTTGAAACGGCGCTCAGCGTGGCGGGCAGCCATTCGACCCTGTTCCAGACGGCGAACATCAACATCAATGGCTTCAAGCAGGCGTTCGGCCCGTTCACCAAGGACCCCGTCAGCGGGCGCACGTATATCTCGGACAATCCCGCCTACAAGTTCGGCGAAATCAGCGAGGCCAATGCGGCGCTGGTGCGCGCCGCCTATCCGACCTTCGCCATCGAATCCTGGACCAAATTGATGACGTGGGACGCGAAGCTGGAAGGCACGCTGTTCAAGCTGGGCGAGCGCGAAGTGCGCGCCGCCGTGGGCACTAACGTCATGCGCGAGAGTTTTCTTACTCCCGGCAACGCGGATGCGGCCAATGGCTTGATCACGCAGCAGGGCGGCTCGTGGTTCGACGGCAAGCGCACCATCGCCGCCGTGTTTGGCGAGGTGGTGGTGCCGCTCAGCGACACCCTGGAAGTCAATGCGGCCGCGCGCCTGGACAAATACCCGCATTTTTCCGCCAACCTGGCGCCCAAGCTGGGCGTGATCTGGCGCGCGCGGCCCGACCTGATGCTGCGCGGGACGTATTCGGAAGGCTTCCGGGCGCCCAACCTGGCTGAATCGGGCTCGGGCGGCGTCTTTGCGCAGGTGGGCGGCATCCGCGACACGGTGCGCTGCGATGAAACGAATGCCATGGCGCGCGCGCTGATGAAATCGAAGGTGGCGACGGATGCGGACCTGGGCAAGAGCCTGCTCAATTCGAACTGCTCGACGACGGTGGGCGGCCTGACGCCGCCGAACCAGAACCTGCGTCCGGAAAAGGCCAAGATTTCCACCGTGGGCCTGGTGCTGCAGCCGGCCAAGGACGTGAGCATCTCCATCGATTACTGGTTCATCAACCGCCGCGACGAAATCGTGCGCCAGGACTTCAACGAGCTGTTTACGGAACTGGTGGACAAGTATGGCCCGACCCTGGCCGGCACATCGAGCGCCATCCGCAACGACCTGACGGACACGGACCGGGGCAATATGGCGGCGGTGGCGGCCATGTGCGCCAATCCCGCCAACGCGGGCGTATGCGCGGGCGGCGTACCCGGTTACTCGGTGGGCAACCTGGGCGGCTTGATCAACTCGTATTCGAACCGCGGCCGCACCCTGATGGACGGCGTCGACATCGACGCGCGCACGCGCTTTGCGCTTGGCGACTGGGGCAAGCTGAGTACCGGCATCGCCGCCACCATCCGCAAGCGCGACACCCACGACAGCGAAGACGGCAGCGATATCAAGGGCAATACCGTCGGCTACTACGATTCGCCGCGCTACCGCGCCACGGTCAATGCCGACTGGAGCTACCGCAACTTCGTCAGCAGCGTCTTCATCAACTATTCGGGCAAGACGCGCTGGGCCTATGGCCCCTGGGACAAGGACAACACGCCGGAAAACTGCACCGCCGCCTCGGTGGCGCTGCCGGCCGGCCAGTGCAAGGGCGCGCCGTCGTACACGACGGTCAACCTGGCCTTCAGCTGGAAGCCGATCAAGAACCTGGACGTGGGCCTGAACGTGAAAAATGCGTTCAACAAGCAGCCGTACTACGACCCGAACGGCTGGGAAGGCTACAACCATAGCCAGGACCTGTTCGGACGCCAGTTTGCGCTCTCGGCCAGCTACAAGTTCTTTTAAGGCGTGACGCCGCCCCGGCCTGCCTGCGGGCCGGGGTATTGCCATGAAAAGAAAAATACAATATTCCGAAATGCGCAATACGAAAGATAAACGTAAGTGAAAGGCGATTGGCCTGTCGTCTTTCGCGTTTTTCTCTCCCCATTACTGCGCGAATTATGCGCTTCCGACGGCCTCCTTGGGTGCGCGTGTATCTGTCACGCCACGATAACGAAAGTTATCTGCGGCGCTGCTCATTAAATCGAAAGATAAATGGCATTTATTTGCTCGCTTTAGAGACAAATTTGCGTTATGGCTTTCTTTTTATTGACGATACTTATTTTTCTTTTTAAAGTATTCCCAAGAAAACGAAAATCAGCCGAAACGGACTGATTTCCCGGAAGGAACGGCTGCCTGGCTCTCCCTTCCGACGCTCACCATAAAAATTGCATCCCCCCGACTTCGCCCTGGAGCGGGGAGGGCGCGTATAACCCTCGATATAGACGGAGAGACACATGCATACCACCCGACTCAAATTGCGCGACATCAGCCGCGCCGCCGCGATCGTGATCGCCCTGGCGGCCGGCGTGCCAGGCCAGGCCTGGGCACAGTCGAACGCCACCAGTACCATTTTCGGCGAAGTGAGCGCGCCCGCCGGCGCCACTGTGGTGCTGGAAAACCTGGCGACGGGCGTGCAGCGTACGCTGACGCCGGATACGTCGGGCCGCTATGTGGCCAACTCCATGCCGCCGGGCCGCTATGCGGTGCGTGTGCTGCGTGCCGGTTCGGTGGAAGCGTCGCAGGAAGTCGAAGCCCTGATCGGCGCGGGCGCGGAAGCGAACTTCGGCCCGGCCAGCGCGGCAGGCACTGTGGGCCAGGAGCAGACCGTCGTGGTGAAGGCGTCGCGCAATCCGATCGACGTATCGAACACGAACAATGGCGTGATCTTCACGGCCAAGGAATTGAAAGCGCTGCCAGTCGGCAACGATGTCGCCTCCATCGTGCAGCTGACGCCGGGCGTGGCGCGCGGCACCAACAGCGTGTACGGCAATGCACCGTCGATCGGCGGCTCGGGCCAGTCCGAAAATGCGTTCTACGTCAACGGCTTCCCCATCACTAACCTCCTGACCCAGGTGGGCGCCTCGGAGCTGCCGTTCGGCGCGATCTCCAACCTGCAGGTGCTGTCGGGCGGCTACGGTTCGGAATTCGGCCGCTCCACGGGCGGCGTGATCAATATCACCACCAAGAGCGGCGGCAACAAGGTCGAATTCGGCGGCAAGGTCTCCATCATCCCCCGCTCGCTGAAGGGCACGACGGAAAACCGGTATTACCCGAACACGGGCGCTAATCCGGAGACGGATGGCACCTTGAAGTACTGGAACCGCGATAACGGCAGCACCAGCAAGGTCGTCGGCTTGTACGGCAGCGGACCGCTGATCAAGAACAAGCTGTTCGCCTTTGTGGCGCTGGAACAGACGCGCACGGACGGCGGCGCCGTCGCCGGTGCGCGCGACGACCTGGTGGACAAGGTGCTGCCGAACGGCTGGCGCGAGAGCAAGAGCAAGGTTGACCGCATGATGGCCAAGCTGGACTACAACCTGACGGACGACCATCACTTTGAATATACCAAGCTGTATGACCGCACGACGACGGACAGCCAGAGCTATGGTTTCGACTATGCCACCTTGAAACGCAATAACGTGCCTGGCGGCGGGAGCGAGACCACCATCAACTGCTGCGGCTCGTCGGCCGCGCCGGGCGCGAATGTCGACATCTTCAAGTACACGGGCTACCTGACGGACAACCTGACGGTGACGGCGATGATGGGGCAGTCGCGCACTTCGCACCGCCGTACCCCGGAAGGCTACAATCCGCTGCTGGCGCAAACGTCGTCGAATGAATCGACCCAGGTGCCTGGCCTGACGTACACCAATCCGCAAACGGTGACCGGTACTCTGGTCGACCCGTCGTCGGAAGACCGCCAGAAGGCCAAGCGCCTGGACCTGGAATACAAGCTGGGCAAGCATTCGCTGCGCGGCGGCATCGACCGCATCGACGTGGAATCGAAAGTGGGCCTGAGCCTGGCCGGCGGCTACCGCTGGAAATACCAGAAGGTCAAAGATGCGACGCTCCTGATCAACGGCGCCTTTGAAACGCCGGCCCAGGGCAACGGCTACGGCAAGGATGGCTATTACGTCAGCAAGGAATTGAACGCCAACCTGGCGCGTCCGACCAGCGTGCAATCGGCGCAGTACATCCAGGATCACTACCAGGTCACGGAACGCGTGCTGCTGGACCTGGGCCTGCGCCGCGAACAGTTCACCAACTACAGCACCGATGGCGTGGCCTTCATTTCGCAGCGCAACATGATCGCCCCGCGCGTGGGCGCCACCTGGGATTACCTGGGCGACGGCACCCTGAAATTCTTCGCCAACGGCGGCCGTTACCACTTGCCGGTGCCATCGAATTTGTCGAGCAACATGGCCAGCCCCTTCCTGGCCACCAGCGAGATGTTCACCTATACGGGCGTCGATCCCGTCACGGGCGCGCCGACGGGCCTGCACGCCATCAGCAAGCCGTATTCGGCCAACAACGCGTATGGCCAGAGCCGCGATGCGCGCGAAGTGACGGCCGTCGGCCTGAAGCCGCTGTCGCAGGATGAATTCTCGCTGGGCTTCGAACGCGCCCTGAGCAAGAAACTGGTGGTGGGCGCCAGCTTCCTGTACCGCAAGCTGAACGACACCAACGACGATGTCTGCGACGAGCGTCCGCTGCAGGCCTGGGCCACGCGCAACGGCGTCGACACGGGCAAGTGGAGCGGCTTCCAGTGCGCCATCATCAACCCGGGCCGCGACAACAGCCTGATGGTGGACTTTGACGATGGCAAGGGCCTGCGCCGCGTGGATATTTCGGCGGCGGAGTGGGGCAACCCGCTGCCATCGCGCACTTACCGCGCCTTGAACATGTTCATCGAGCACCCGTACACGAATGGCTGGTACGGCAAGCTGACCTACACCTTGTCCGGCCTGAAGGGCAATATGGAAGGCCAGACGGACAGCATCGGCGGCGGCGACGTGGGCCTGACGGTGAGCGACGACCACAAGGAATTGATGTACAACGCGTATGGCTACCTGCCGGGCGACCACCGCCACGCCTTCAAGGCCTACGGTTTCATGCAGGTCATCCCGGATGTGATGGTCGGCGCCAACTTGTCGCTGACCTCGGGCGCACCGCGCAACTGCATCGGCGCGCTGCCGGATGAACTGAAGTTCGAGAACAACTACGGCGATTCCTACTTCTATTGCAATGGCAAGCCGGCGCCGCGCGGCAGCCAGGGCCGCTTGCCGTGGCAAGCGCAGCTCGACATGAATGTGGCCTATACTCCCAGCGCCGTCAAGGGCCTGAGCCTGAAAGTGGACGTCTTCAATGTGTTCAACAGCCAGACCGTGACCCGCTATACCGAAACGCGCGAAGACCATGGCGCCATCTCCCGCAATTACCTGCAGGTCGATGGACGCATGGCACCGCGTTCGGTCCGCTTCACGGCGGAATACACCTATTAAACTGCAGCCGGGCCGCCGTGCGGCGGGCC